>CAZYTN010000122.1:0-7108 GCA_964650115.1 uncultured Sulfuritalea sp. | reverse complement strand
AGGTCGGCGACGGCCTGGCCAAAACCACCGGCTGGGCGCGCCGCCTGCTGCTGCAAAAGCGCGGCGTGCATTTCCAGGGCGGCGTCGAGTACCTGAAGATCGACGACGCCGGCCTGCACATTTCCATCGACGGCAAGCCGAGCGTGCTCGGCGTCGATACCATCGTCATCTGCGCCGGGCAGGAGCCGCGGCGCGAACTGGTCGCCGGGCTCGAAGCCGCCGGCGTCGGCTACACCCTGATCGGCGGCGCCGACGTCGCTGCCGAGCTCGACGCCAAGCGCGCGATCTGGCAGGCCACCGAATTCGCGGTGGAGTTCTAGCCGAGGAACTCGCTCCACGCACCCGGCGCGCGAACCGGCAAGGGTTCGTAGCCGGGCATCGCGCTCAGGCGCTGGCGAAAGGTATTGCCGGCGAGGCGGGCGAGGAAGGCCTTGCCCTCGACGCTGGCGGCCGTGGTCTTGCGCATGGCAAAGCCGTAGCTCTCCCAGAGCAGCGGCACGAAGCCGAGGTCGTAGCGCATCGCCGCCGCCTCGATGCCGAAACCGACGTCGGCCTGACCCGCCGCTACCGTCGCGGCGATTGCCTCATGGGTGAATTCCTCGTGGGCATAGCCGTCGATGTTTTCCGGCCGCAGACCGTTGGCCGCCAGCAACTGGTCGATCAGGCTGCGGGTGCCCGAACCACGCTGCCGATTCACCATGCGCAGGCCGCGACGCGACGCGTCGGCCAGGGTCTGCAGTCGGTAGGGGTTGCCACGCGCCACGATCAGGCCCTGGCAGCGCCGCATCAGCGCCATGCAGACATGCAGCTTGGGTTTCAGCCAGCGGCCGAGCCAGTTCTCCACTTGTGCCGCGGACCAGGCCTCCGGCACGTGAAATCCGACGATGTCGCACTCGTCGCGACCCAGCGCCTCTAACGCCTCTTCGCTGCCGCGCCAGAACAGATCGAAGCTGATGCCGCGTCCGTGCTCGATCCAGTCGGCCAGCGCCAGATCGTGGCTCGCCGCCACGCGCAAACGATCCGGAAGCGAACGCACCACGGGAGCCAGCAGATCCCGCAAGCGGCGTTCCCAGGGAGCATGCGCCACGCCCAGCGTCAGGCGCGCCGCGCCGTCGAGCTGGACGATGGATTCGCCGAGCTCCGACAGCCGCGTACCCCGCCCGCGTTCCATGACGACCAGCGGCACGCCCAGCGCCTCCTCGCAGCGGCGCAGCAAACCCCAGGCCGAACGATAGGACATGCCGGCGCTCTTCGCCGCCGCACCGAGGGCGCCGGTATCCGCCAGCGCAGTCAGCAGCAGCAACAGGCGCGAGGTATCGATCTCCGCCAGCAGCGGACCGAAATCCCAGTTCCAGCGCAAACGGGGGGCGACATTGCGATCTCTTGTTGCAGAAGAAGACATATTTGCTCCTTGGACTGCCTACTTTAACCTTGCCAGCCCTTATGCAGCTTGATGCATAGGCTCAACTTACTCCATGACCGAATTCAGCGACAGCGTCCTCACCGCCTGGCAACTGCTTGCCACCAGCGACGCACGCCTGTCCGGCATCGTCCTGCTTAGCCTGAGTGTCAGTGTTGCCGCCACGCTGATCGCCTGCGTGGTCGGCATGCCGATCGGCGCCGTGCTCGCCGTCGGCCGCTTCCCCGGCCGGCGCGTGCTGATCGTGCTGTTCAACGGCCTCATGGGCCTGCCGCCGGTGGTGGTGGGCCTGCTGGTCTACCTTTTGCTCTCACGTGCCGGACCGCTCGGGCAATTCGGACTGCTGTTCTCGCCCACCGCCATGGTGATCGCCCAGGCCGTGCTGGTGACGCCGATCGTCGCCGCGCTGACGCGGCAGGTGATCGCCGACGAATGGAGCGAGTACCGCGAGCAATTGCGTTCGCTGGGCGCCAGTCGCACGCGCGCCGCCGCCACCCTGCTCTGGGACGGGCGCTTTTCGCTGTCGACCGCGGCGCTGGCCGGCTTCGGCCGAGCGATCGCCGAAGTCGGCGCGGTGATGATCGTCGGCGGCAACATCGACGGCGTGACGCGCGTCATGACCACCACCATCGCGCTGGAAACCAGCAAGGGCGACCTGCCGTTGGCGCTGGCCCTGGGCTTCATCCTGATCGCCGTGGTGCTGGCGATCAATGCCGTGGCTTATGCCTTGCGCGGCTGGGCACAGAAGCACTGGGGGTGATGCGCATGTCCTGGCTGACGATAGCGAACCTCGCCCTCACCGAGGGCGGCACGCGCATCATCGACGACGTGTCGCTGGCGCTGGGCGCGCGGCGCACCGTCGTGCTCGGTCCCAACGGCGCCGGCAAGAGCACGCTGCTGCGCCTGATCCATGGCCTGCTGCACCCGAGCAGCGGCATTCTGCGCTGGACGCAGCCACTGTCGCAGGCCATGGTCTTCCAGCGGCCGGTGATGCTGCGCACCACGGCTCTGGCCAACGTGGCCTATGGCCTCAAGCTCAAGGGCTGCACGGCGAACGAATGCGAGCGGCGCGCGCGGCAGGCGCTGGCGCATGTCGGCCTGGAAACCCTGGCAAAACGTCCGGCACGGCTGCTCTCCGGCGGCGAGCAGCAGCGTGTCGCATTGGCCCGCGTCTGGGCGCTGGAGCCCGAACTGCTGATCCTCGACGAACCCACCGCCAGCCTCGATCCGGCCAGCAGCCGCGAGGTGGAACGCATCATCAACGAGATCGCCGCGAGCGGCACGCGCATCCTGATGACCACCCACAACCTCGGCCAGGCGCGGCGCATCGCCGAGGAAATCGTTTTCATCGACCGCGGCCGCATTGCCGAACAAACGCCGGTCGCCGAGTTCTTCAAACTGCCGCGAACCGAAGCGGCGCAAGACTTTCTCCAGGAGGAAATGCCATGATCACCCGTCGCCTGTTCTGTTCCGCCGTCGCCACTGCTGCCCTGTTGGCAGCCACGGCGGGTCGCGCCGAGGAACGCTTCATCACGGTCGCGTCGACCACCTCGACCGAGCAGTCGGGCCTCTTCGGCCACCTGCTTCCCATCTTTGAAAAGGCCAGCGGCATCAAGCTGCGCGTCGTCGCGCTGGGCACCGGCCAGGCGCTCGACATGGCGCGGCGCGGCGATGCCGACGTGGTCTTCGTCCATGACAAGGCCGCCGAGGAAAAATTCGTCGCCGAGGGCTTCGGCGTCAAGCGCCAGGAAGTCATGTACAACGACTTCGTAGTCATCGGGCCGAAGGCCGACCCGGCCAAGGCGACGGGCAAGGATATCCTCGAAGGCCTGCGCCGCATCGAGGCGGCCAAGGCAGCCTTCGTCTCGCGCGGCGACAAGAGCGGCACCCACGCCGCCGAACTGCGCTACTGGAAAGCCGCCGGCGTCGACCTCGATGCAAAGAAGGGAGCGTGGTACCGCGACACCGGCTCCGGCATGGGCCCCGCCCTCAACACCGCCGCCTCGATGAACGCCTACATCCTCGCCGACCGCGGCACCTGGCTGTCGTTCAGGAACCGCGGCGATCTGGGCATCGTCGTCGAGGGCGACACCCGGCTGTTCAACCAGTACGGCGTGATCCTGGTCAATCCGGCGAAGCATGCGCACGTCAAGCAGGCCGACGGCCAGAGGTTCATCGACTGGGTGGTCTCGGCGCAAGGGCAGACAGCCATCGCCGAGTACAAGATCGGCGGCGAGCGGCTGTTCTTCCCCAACGGGCGTTAGGCGCCGTCCCTCCACGGCCGACTTTGCACAGCCGGCCGGCTACGCGGGCGCGGAGCAGTGCTCCGCGAAACCCCGCTTCGCCCAGCGCCGACTTTTGCCCGGCTCCGGCGCGCGGGCCGGTAGAATGCCGCCTTCGCCGCATTCATCGGTTCCCGCACCATGCTCGTCGCTTCCAATGTCACCATCCAGTTCGGCGCAAAGCCGCTGTTCGAAAACGTCTCGGTCAAGTTCGGCGAAGGCAACCGCTATGGCCTGATCGGCGCCAACGGTTCGGGCAAGACCACCTTCATGAAGATCCTCGCCGGCGTGCTGGAATCTTCCGCCGGCAATGTCTCGCTCGATCCCGGCGAGCGCATGGCCTACCTCAGGCAGGACCAGTTCGCCTTTGAGGACGTGCGTGTGCTCGACGTGGTGATGATGGGCCACGCCGAAATGTGGGCCTGCATGAGCGAGCGCGACGCGATCTACGCCAACCCGGAGGCGTCCGAGGACGACTACATGCGCGCCGCCGAGCTCGAACATCACTACGCCGAATACGACGGCTACACGGCCGAATCGCGCGCCGGCGAGCTGCTGCTGGGCGCCGGCATCCCGATCGAAAAGCACACCGGGCCGATGAGCGAAGTGGCGCCGGGCTGGAAGCTGCGCGTGCTGCTGGTGCAGGCGCTGTTCGCCAACCCCGACATCCTGCTGCTCGACGAGCCGACCAACAACCTCGACATCAACACCATCCGCTGGCTGGAGGACATCCTCAACGAGCGCGAGAGGACCATGATCATCATCTCGCACGACCGCCATTTCCTGAACCAGGTGTGCACCCACATGGCCGACCTCGACTACGGCACGATCAAGGTCTACGGCGGCAACTACGACGACTTCATGGAAGCCAGCACCGTCGCGCGCGAGCGCCAGGTCTCGGCCAACGCCAAGGCCAAGGAACGCGTCGCCGACCTGCAGGGCTTCGTCCGTCGCTTCTCGGCCAACAAGTCGAAGGCGCGCCAGGCCACCAGCCGCCTCAAGCTGATCGAGAAAATCCGCCCGGAAGACATCAAGCCCTCGTCGCGCCAGTATCCGTGGATACGCTTCGACTACGACGAGAAGGAAAAGCTGCACCGGCTGGCCTGCGAAATCGAGAAGCTCGGCTTCGGCTACGAGCCCAAGGTGCCGATCATCAAGTCGCTGTCGATGAGCATCGAGGCCGGCGACAAGGTGGCCATCATCGGCGAGAACGGCGTCGGCAAGACTACGCTGCTGCGCCTGCTGGCCGGCGAGAAGCTCGGCGGCCTGACGCCCCAGGGCGGCAAGGTGAAGTGGGCGGAGAAGGCCCGCCCAGGCGTCTTCGCCCAGGACCACGCCGCAGACTTCGCCGCCAAGACGCCGCTCACCGAATGGATCGTGCAATGGGTGCGCGCGGGAGGCTATGACGGAGGGGACGTCGAAACCCTGGTGCGCGGCACGCTGGGCCGGCTGCTGTTCTCCGGCGACGAGGCGAAGAAGCCGGTCAACGTGATTTCCGGCGGCGAGCAGGGCCGCATGCTGTTCGGCAAGCTGATGCTGCTCAGGAACAACGTGCTGCTGATGGACGAACCGACCAACCACCTCGACATGGAATCCATCGAATCGCTCAACACCGCGCTGGAAAAGTACCCCGGCACCCTGATCTTCGTCTCGCACGACCGCGAGTTCGTGTCGTCGCTGGCGACGCGCATCATCGACATCCGCCCTGACCGGACCATCATCGACTATCGAGGCAGCTACGAAGAATATCTGGCCAGTCAGGGGCTGGGATGAGCGCCGCGCTTGCCGGAGATGGCGATTTGTATTACAGTTAATACGATCCGCCATAAGGAGCCACCGCCATGACCACCACCGTTCGCCTCCCCCACCGCGTCGAGCAAGCGCTGGCGACGTATTGCGTCGAAGCCAGGCGCACCAAGTCGGAAGTGATCGTCGAACTGCTGGAGCAGCGCTTCATGGGCACACAGACCGAGCGCACGCCTTACGAACTGGCCCAGGAAGCCGGTTTCATCGGCTGCTTGGGTGGCAAGAGCGCCGGCAAGCCCCCTGTCGGCAGCGCCAAGGAACGCGTTGCCGCAGCGATTCGTGAAAAACACGGCAAAAAGCACGGACGGTGAGTTCAATCCTGATCGACACCGGTCCGCTGGTGGCACTGGCGGACAAGCGTGACCACGCCCACCTCGACTGCAAATCCTTTCTCGAAAACTATCGTGGCCGCCTGGTGACGACCTGGGCGGTGCTCACCGAGTTCTCGCACCTGGCGCCTTCGGTAGCCGCCACGTTGCCGCTGTATCGCTGGATCGACAAGGGCGGGCTGGAGCTGCTGCCGCTCGGGCGCGAAGAACTGGTGCGCGCCATCGACTGGATCGAAAAGTATGCCGACCGGCCGCTGGACCTGGCCGATGCCTCGCTGGTGGTCGCCGCGATGGTCACCGGCATCCACACGGTGTGGACCCTCGACCGCAATGATTTCGAGACCTACCGGCTGCCGGGGCGCAAGCGCTTTCGACTGGCCGGCGCCCATTCATGATCCTGCTGCGCGATTTGGGTTTTTCCCGCAACGGCGAGGCGCTCGTTACCGGCGCATCCATGCAGCTGCATCCGGGCTGGAAGGTCGGCCTCACCGGCGCCAACGGCTGCGGCAAGTCCTCCTTCCTCGGCCTGCTGCGCGGCGAATTGCATGCCGACCGCGGCGACCTCGAACGCCCGCCCGGCTGGGTGCTGGCCCACGTCGCACAGGACACGCCGGCGCTGCCCGACGCGGCGCTGGAATTCGTGCTCGACGGCGACACCGAGCTGCGCCAGATCGAGCGCGACCTGGTGGCAGCCGAGGAGCATCACGACGACCATCATGCCGGCGAGCAGATCGGCCTGCTGCATTCGCGCCTGTCCGAGATCGACGGCTACGCCGCACCGGCGCGCGCGGCGGCCCTGATGCACGGCCTGGGTTTCTCCGACGCGGATTTCCAGCGCCCGGTGGCCGAGTTTTCCGGCGGCTGGCGCGTGCGCCTGAATCTGGCGCGCGCCCTGATGTGCCGCTCCGACCTGCTCCTGCTCGACGAGCCGACCAACCACCTCGACCTCGACGCCATCATCTGGCTCGAAGAATGGCTGAAGGGCTATCCCGGCACGCTGATCCTGATTTCGCACGACCGCGATTTCCTCGACGTCGTCACCAGCCACATCCTCGCCATCGAGGCCGGCAGGATGCAGCTGTTCACCGGCAACTACTCGGCCTGCGAGCGCGCCCGCGCCGAGCGCCTGGCCAACGACCTGGCGCTGGCGGCCAAGCAGAAGCGCGAGGCGGCGCACCTGCAAAGCTACATCGACCGCTTCCGCGCCAAGGCCTCCAAGGCGCGCCAGGCGCAAAGCCGGATCAAGATGCTGGCGAAGATGGGCGACATCG
>CAZYTN010000121.1:0-7135 GCA_964650115.1 uncultured Sulfuritalea sp. | reverse complement strand
CCTCGGCGGGACAGGCGCCCACCTGCACCGCCTGCGCCAGGTCGGGGCAGGACACGGTAGCGGCAAAGGCAAGGGGCGGCGTCCCAAGCAGAAACAAAACAGCCAACGAGTTCAACTTCATCAAGCGGTTCTCCAACAAGTAATTCCGGACGCAATAGAAACGAGACGCGAAGACAAACCGCGGACAGTGCTGTAGCACGGCAAGGCGCAGTCGACAAAGTATCGGTTCTATTGCGACCGGAATAATAGGATTTCAAAATGGCGGCGGCTCACTTTACCTGACTCGCCAGCCATAGCCGAAACGGCTCCAGCGCCGGATTCGCCGCCGCCCGCGCCGACAGCAGCAGGTAATAGGAACGCGGATTGGAAAAGCGCTGCGGCAGCGGCGCCACCAGCCTGCCTTGGCGCAGCAGGTCCGCCACCAGCGCCAGCGTAGCCAGCGCCACGCCCTGGCCGTCGACCGCGGCGCGAATCGCCGCTTCGTACTGGTTGAAGGCAACGCTGCCGGCGGGACGCAGATCGGCGACGCCGGCCATCTCCAGCCATACCGGCCACGACAGCCAGGGCCGGCGCTGTTCTTCGTCTTCATAGACCAGCAGGACGTGATGCACGAGGTCGGCCGGCTTCGCCAGCGGCGTGGCGGATTTCTTCAACAAGGCCGGGCTGACCACCGGCAGCACCGTGTCGCCGAACAGGCGCAAGGCGCTCGCCGGCGCATCGCGATCCTGCAGGTAGCGCACGGCCGCATCGAAGCGCCCGCGCTCGAGATCGACCAGCCGCGTGTCGGCCGAAATGCGGATGTCGATGCCCGGATGGCTGCGGCGGAAATCCGCCAGGCGCGGGATCAGCCAGAAGCTGGCAAACGCCTGCGTGGTGGACAAGGTGACAGTCGGCTCGTCGCCGCCGCGCAGCTCGGCGGCGGCGGTACGCAGTTCGGCGAAAGCGGCTGCGGTGGCGCGTTGCAGTCGTTCCCCCGCCGTGGTCAGCACCAGGGCGCGCGTCTTGCGCTCGAAGAGGCGTGTCGCCAGCGCCGACTCCAGGGCGATGACCTGCTTGCTCACCGCCGACTGGGTCACGAACAGCTCCGCGGCGGCGCGGGTGAAGCTCAGGTGCCGCGCGGCGGCATCGAAGGCGCGCAAGGCGTCGAGCGGCGGCAGGTCGTTCTTACGCATTCCTTTTTCTCATGTATGCCAAGCCCCGATATCGCTGGTCGGCTGCTGCGGAAAAACCAATACTGCGCGCATCGCAACAGCCAGGAGAAACCCTCATGAATGCCACTGCTTACCTTGCTTCATCGCTCGTTTGCCAGTCGCAGGAGAAGCGCCGCGCCCTGTTTGCGGCGGCGTCCGCAGCGGCCCCCGCCCGGAATGCTACAGAATTCCGTGAAGGAATGCACAGCTCCAGCGTCGAGCGGCATCTGGCCAGGAGCCAACTGCTCGCCCTGCCCGATGCGAACGCGAAGCTGGTGTGCCTGGAAGGCGAACTCTGGCTCACCCGCGACGGCGACATCGAGGACTACATCCTCGGCCCCGGCCAGAGTTTCACCGTCCGCCACGGCGACCGGGCCGCGGTACAGGCGCTCAAGCCGAGCCGGCTGCGGCTAAGCGCCTGAAACCAGCAGACGTTCGAGGCAGGCGCGAATTGCGGCCGGCAGCGGCGTCGGGCGGTCGTCGGCGCGGGCGACGAAGACATGGACGAACCAGCCCGTGGCGGCAGGCGTGTTCTCGCCCCGCGGAAACAGCGCGATCTCGTAGCGCACCGAGGAATTGCCCAGGTGCGCCACGCGCAGGCCGGCGTCGATGATCTCGGGAAAGGCCAGCGGCGCCAGGTAGCGGCACTGCGATTCGACGCAGTAACCGATGGCCGCGCCGTCGAGAATATCCAGGCCGCCCTCGCGGATCAGCCATTCGTTGATGACGGTGTCGAAATAGCTGTAATAGACGACGTTATTGACGTGGCCGTAGACATCGTTGTCCATCCAGCGCGTGGGGATGGCGAGGAAATGAGGGAAGTCGGTGCGTCCCGGCAGGGGCGCGGGTGAGGCTTTGGGGTCTGTAACGGCGGGCGTAAATGGGGGGCTCATCGTGCGCTTCAGTAAAGTCGAAGCGCGCGATGATAGCAACAAGGCATCAGCGGATGGCGCGAATGCTCACTGCTGGTTGCGATACATCGCGGCGAGAAATGCATCGGCGGCTTCGGCGTCCACTTCCTGCGCCGCCGCGCGATGCTGGACTTCCTGCAGGCCGAGCTGAAGCTCGGGGCTGGCAGGGGTCCACTCGGCGCCGAGAACTTCGTCCTCGAACGCCCCGAATTCATCCTCGATGAGTTTGCCTGTACTCATGTCCATCACCATTAACATCGCCGTCTCCCGTTGTGGAACCGTGCGCTTCAGAGCATATAACGCGGCCGATGGACAAAAGTTGAATGAGGCTTGAAATTTCAGTAGGTCTGTTGTTTTGGCGCCACGAAGCCCGCCGTTACGGGCATTGCCCACAATTCCAACAATGGCTTTTATGCCACCGGTTTGGGGTTCCAGGGCGCCACCCTGAGCAGCAGCAGCATGCCCGGCACCGCCAGCAGGGCGCAAAGCATGAAGAAGGGGAACCAGCCGAGCAACTCGATCAGGAAGCCGGTGGTGGCATTGATGAAGGTGCGCGGCACCGCGGCGAGGCTGGTGAACAGGGCAAACTGGGTGGCCGTGTACAGCGGATGCGTGGCGCGCGCGATGAAGGCGACGAAGGCCGCCGTGCCCAGCCCGACGCCCAGCGCCTCGAAGCCGATCACCAGCGCCAGCTGCGCCAGCTCCAGCGCGCCGACCGTCTCGTGGCGGCCGATCCAGGCCAGCCAGGCAAAGCCGAAGATCGACACCAGCTGCACCACGCCGAACAGCCACAGCGCGCGGTTGATGCCGAGCCTGACCATCCACAGGCCGCCGACCAGGCCGCCGATCACCGCCGGCCACAGCCCGGCATTCTTGGCGACGATGCCGATCTCGGACTTGGCGAAACCCATGTCGAGGTAGAAGGGCGTCGCCAGCGCGGTGCACATCGAATCGCCGAGCTTGTAGAGGAAGATGAAGGCCAGGATAGCCAGCGCTTCCTTGAGGCCGGCGCGGTTGATGAACTCGTGGAAGGGCTCGACCACCGCATCGCGCAAGGTCTTCGGCGCCTTGCCGGCGACCAGCGGTTCGCGCGCGAAAAGCGCCAGCGCCATGCCCGGCAGTATGAACAGCGCGGTGATGACGAAAACCTGCAACCAGGGCAGGCGGTCGGCCAGGATCAGCGAGAGCGAGCCCGGCACCAGCCCGGCGATGCGGTAGGCATTGACATGCACCGAGTTGCCGAGGCCCAGCTCGGACTCTGACAGGATCTCGCGGCGGTAGGCGTCGAGCGCGATGTCCTGCGTCGCCGAGAGCAGGGCGACGGCGGCGGTGAGCCAGAGGATGGGCACGATCTCGCTGCCCGGCGCGAACAGGCCGAGCGCGGCGATCGCCGCCAGCAGACCGAGCTGGGTGATCAGCATCCAGCCGCGGCGCCGTCCCAGCGGCGGCGCGTAGCGGTCGAGCAGCGGCGACCAGAGGAACTTCCAGGTGTAGGGAAACTGGATCAGCGCAAAGAGGCCGATGGTCTTGAGGTCCACGCCCTCCGAGCGCAGCCAGGCCGGCACCAGGTTGAGCAGCAGATACAGCGGCAGCCCGGACGAAAAGCCGGTGAACACGCAGATCAGCATGCGCCGGGTGAACAGCGCGGCAAGCCAGGGCGGCATCAATTTTTCACGGCTCTCGCGTCAGCCGCCGTAGCCGCAGCAAGCACCGGGCGCAAGCCGAGATGCTCGACGAAGGGATCGAAATCCCTGTCGCTGTATAGCAGCGGCAAGCGGCTCTCGATGCAGCGGGTGGCGATCAGCGTATCGATGGTCTTGCGCACCGTGACGCCCAGCGCCCGCAGCGCACGGAAATTCCGCGCCGCCCGGATGGCGACATCCTTGCCGCCGATGTCGATCAGCGTCAGCGAAGCGAGAAGTTTTCGGGCCTGGTTGAAATCGCGGTCGCTGCCGAAATCCTGCAGGACTTCGACCAGGATGAGGTCGCCGATGGCCAGGGGTTCGTTCCCCAGCAAGCCGTCGAGCACTTCACACTGGGGCGTCGGCACGCCGCGGAAATAGTCGATCCAGACGCTGGAATCGACCAGGATCAATGGTCCGCCCTCATTTCATCCAGATCGCCCTGCCAGTCGAGCTTGCCGCGAAAGCGCCGGATCCCTTCCTGCCGGCGCAAGCGCAACAGGGTGCGCAGCCCTTCTTCCACCGCCTCGCGCTTGGTCTTGAGCCCGGTCGCGCGCAGCGTGTCCCGCATCAGCTTGTCGTCAATCACGATATTGGTTCGCATGATGTGTATCAGGTATTTGATTAATACACATCCTAGCAGCGGCTTGCCGCTGGCGCAAGTGCCCCGCCCGCTCGTCGTTGGTGAAGCAGTGCTTCACGCCAGCCCGATCCTTTCGAGCGGACTGACCACTCCTCGGTCCGGGGCTCGCTCGACACGGCTCGCCCGCTCGTCGTTCGTGAAGCAGTGCTTCACGCCAGCCCGATCTTTTCGAGCGGACTGACCACTCCTCGCCCACCCCGGTTGAGGACGTGGGTGTAGATCATGGTGGTCTTGACGTCGGAATGTCCGAGCAACTCCTGCACGGTGCGGATGTCATAGCCGCCTTCCAGAAGATGGGTAGCGAAGGAATGGCGCAAGGTGTGCGGCGTGGCCGGCTTGTCGATGCCGGCATCGCGCGCTGCGGCACGGATCGCGCGCTGCACCGCCTGGTCGTGCACATGATGGCGCCGCAGCGCCCCCGAAAGCGGATCGAGCGAGACCTGCCCGGTCGGAAACACGTACTGCCACATCCACTCACGCCCCGCCCGAGGATACTTGCGATCCAGCGCATAGGGCAGGTACACCTCGCCATGCCCGGCCGCCAGATCGCGGAGGTGAAGCTGGCGCGCTCGCTCCAGTTGCTCGCGCAGCGCCGGGGCCAGGCTGGGCGGCAGCATCGTCACCCTGTCCTTGAAACCCTTGCCGTCGCGCACCAGCAGCTCGCCGCGCTCGAACTGCACATCCTTCACCCGCAGCCGCAGGCACTCCATGAGCCGCAGGCCGGTGCCATACAACAACCGGCCGATCAGGGCATGACCGCCGCCCAGCCGCGACAGCAGCGCCGCCACCTCGGCCTGGGTCAGCACCACCGGCAGGCGCACCGGCCGCTTCGCCGATTCGATGTCGTCGAGCCAGGGCAGCTCGACCTCCAGCACCTCCTTGTAGAGGAACAGCAGCGCGCTCTTGGCCTGGTTCTGGGTGGAGGCCGCGACCCGCCCTGCCACCGCGAGATGGGTCAGGAATTCCTGCACCTCGGTCGCTCCCATGTCGCGCGGATGGCGCTTGCCAAAATGCCGGATAAATCGTTTAATCCAGTCCAGATATGCCTGTTCGGTGCGCAGGCTGTAATGCTTGAAGCGGATTCGCCCCCGCACCTGGTCAAGCAGTCGCGGTGCAAGACCCGGATCCGCCGCTGACGGAATAGATGACATTTTAGGCTCCACTAAATTTCGGCAACCCGTTGATGAAATTCAGCATAGCACACAATACTGCGTTTTTATACAGCCTATTTGAGGGAATGTTATCCGTCATGACGGAAAATATTCCGTCATTTAGGTGCCACATTTAACGTTGGGGCTCTCAATCCGTGCGTCATTTCGCTGTCGGGTACCGCAAGTTTCTCCGTTGCGTTTTTGGTGCGGGTTACCTCTTGTCGCCGTGTCACCAGCGCCGACTTTTCGTGCCGCTTGAACGAACCGTGGAAGCGACCGCTCTATCCAACGTGCCTACGAGGATGATCGCGCCGCTCGAAGGGCCGAGAAAGGCAGTCAGTTGTTGGGGCGCGTCTGAGGCCGCGCTGCATGTGCCGCGTAACGGACCAGCCCTGCACCAAACGGTGTGCCGCGTGACGTCCGCCAAAAACACGGTCGCGTGTCGCGAGGTTCCGCTGCAAGGGTGGAAAGCGTCTCAGCGTGTTGCCACCACGACGGCAACTACATCGTCATTGTCCGTGGCTGCGTTGCCGCTCGTCGCCCCTCACTTCGTAGGCAGCAAAAAAAGCCCCAACCCGGCGCTCAACCTCGCTCCCTTCGGTCGCTGGACGCTGCGCGATAAAGCCGCGCAGCGCCGGTTAGCTCTACGTTGGCCGTCACGAATGCACTCCACCGTAAATTTGCAGCTCTTGCGTTTCTTCGGTCGTCAAGCGCATAGCCGGTGCTGCTATCAGTCTCGCCACCGCCGCGTCGAGAAACTGGATTCTCCGAAACGCATTCAGCAGCGCCGCCCTCAACTCGGCTTCGGTGCATTCCGTGTTGTCGAGGTGGTAGTTGACTTGGTCGTAGTCGCCATACATCAGTTCTGCCTGCTTGCCCATGTTGCCTCCTTAAAGTCGGTGCTGGCGGCACGGTGCCGGCCAACCCATCCATCGAGAGGGAGCGCCGCCATAAAGCCGGCGTCGCCCCCTCATGTCACACGTTGGGGCGCTGAGAGCATGCGACATTTCGCTCCCTCACATCTCCCGCCGTTCGCGCAGTCGCCTACGCCGTTGGTCTTGCCCATGCGTAAGGTAAGTGCCGTGCCTTCGTTCCCAGGCGCGCCGTGGTTTGCGGCGGCTTGCGTTCCTTGCCATCGTCCACTGCAGCGGGCTCCGATTACGGCTTCCGCAGGGGTAGCCGCCTCACGGGGTCCGGCTTCGGGTTACTTCGGCAGTCACGGTTCCGGTACCTCCCTTGGTCGCCCGCTGTTGCTCGGTCGGCTTGCCCGTGTTGCCCAAAATCGCCGCATCCCTTCGTCAGCGCACCGTGGTCGCCGTGTCGCCAGCGCCGACTTTCATTCAACCGGTGTAGCTTGCGGCGGCTGTGGCTTCGTTTCCCGCATTCACGCTGCTGTGTCCGCGCTGGCGTCTGCGCGTAGTCCTTCCCGCATCGCCGGCGAACCGCAGCTCCCCAACCCTGCGATCGACCTCGCTCCCTTCGGTCGCTGGACGCTGCGCGATGAAGCCGCGCAGCGCCGGTCATCTCCACGTTGGGCATCTTGTGCGCCGTCATCTTG
>CAZYTN010000120.1:0-7226 GCA_964650115.1 uncultured Sulfuritalea sp. | reverse complement strand
CGCCCGCGCCGACGAAGTCATGGAGCAGCTCAAGCTCTCGCTCGGCGAACTGCCGCTGACCCTGGTCAAGACGCAACTTGCGCCGGCCACCGCCATGACGCAATGGCTGGCGGCGGGCCACGCCCCGGGCAGCTTCAGCATCGACCGCGACTGCGAACTGCAGGCCGCCGCGGACGAGCGCCCGGCGGTACGCTACGTGCGCCACAACCTCGACAGCGACGAAGTGCGCAAGCACATCGCCGACGGCAAGACGGCGACGCGGTTGGCGCTGACCTGGAACGATCGCGTTTCCTTCGTGCTGACCGAGCAGTTGCAGGTCAAGAAGCTGGCCTTCCTCGATATCCTCAAGGAAGACGCCGGGCATCAGGCCGAGAACGCCGACGACCTGTTTGCCGCGAATTTCACGCTGATGTGCGGCGAACTGGCCCAGCTTCTGGCGCAGCTGCTGGAGGTACTCGGGGGCGAGGGCGAATAGATGCTGCGGGCGCTGATCGTGCTGGCTGCAGTGGCCGTCGGCCAGCCGGCGTTTGCGGCCGATGGCGTCCAGATCGGCCAGCCCTCCGCCATGCGCAACCTGGTGCCGGCCGGCGCGCTGGAAAAACAGGCGGCGCAGCAATACGGCGAACTCAAGCGCAAGGCTGCCGAGAAGCAGGCCCTCGGCCCGGACGACCATCCGCAGGTGAAGCGCCTGCGCGCCATCGCGGCGCGCATGATCCCTTTCGCCGGCCGCTTCAATCCGCGCGCCGCCATGTGGCAGTGGGAGGTGAACCTGATCGGCTCGAAGCAGATCAATGCCTTTTGCATGCCGGGCGGCAAAATCGTTTTCTACAGCGGGCTGCTCGACACGCTCAAACTGAGCGACGACGAAGTGGCGATGGTGATGGGCCACGAAATCGCCCATGCGCTGCGCGAGCACGCGCGCGAACGCATGGCGAAGGCCCAGATGACCCAGCTCGGCGCCAGCTTGCTGGGCGAACTGGTGGGCGGCGGGCGTTACACCGGCGCCTTCCAGATGGGCGGCAACCTGCTCTCGATGAAGTTTTCGCGCGACGATGAAACGGAAGCCGACGTCGCCGGCCTCGACCTGGCCGCGCGGGCCGGATTCGATCCGCGTGCCGCGGTCAGCCTGTGGCAGAAAATGACGGCCGCAAACAGCCGCGCGCCGCTGGAGTTTCTTTCAACCCATCCGGCGGGCGAGAATCGCATCAGGGAAATCGAGAGACACCTGCCGGAGGTCATGCCGCTTTACCAGAAGGCGCGCCAGGCAAGTTGACCAGGCTACGCGCAGCGGCGGAGTCTTGCCTGGCCGCGACCTCAGCCGGCGGCCGTGGATTCTCCGGACTCCGTGGCGGAGGCTCGCCGCGGCTCGCAAGGGGACGAGCCATTGCCGAGGAAGTAGAAAATGCGTTCCATCCAGGGTTCGGTGTGGCGGCGCACTTCGGCGTCGTCTTCGAGGATGCGCTGGATCAGGCTGTGTTTTCGCGTGAGGTCGGTGGCCGCTTCGTTTGCGTCATCGCTGATCGCCAGCAAGGCATCGCGCAGGCTGCGAATTCCGTGCTCGAGCTCGGTGAGGTGCTCCCAGTCGCTGGCGCGCGCCGCGGCGGCCATGCGCGATGAGAGCAGGTTCATTTCTTCGTAGATTTCGATTTGGGAAGGCATCCGGAATATCCTAGCCACCTGCGCCCGGCTCGTTGCGCCAAGCTGCGGCGGGATCATTGGTCTTTTCGTTTGCGCCTGCCGGGAATCCGTCGGCCAAGCCCGATAGCCGCGGAATTGGGGCCGGTTTGCCTCGCAAATCGACTTCCGGCCTGCCCGACCCCGGTTCAGCCGGCCGTTGTCAGGCGCCGCGTTTCCAGGCTGCGTTCGTCGATCGGCAGGTGGATCAGCGCCGACAGGATGCCCAGGAGGATGCAGATGCCCCAGATCGTGTCGTAGGAACCGGTGGCGTCGAACAGCCGCCCGCCGAGCCAGACGCCGAGGAAGCTGCCCACCTGGTGGCTGAAGAACACCAGCCCGGAGAGCATGCCCAGGTAACGCACGCCGAACACCTGGGCCACGAGGGCATTGGTCAGCGGCACCGTGGACAGCCAGAGCAGGCCCATGGTGGCGGCGAACAGGTAGGCGCTGGCCGGCGTCAGCGGCATCCAGAGGAACAGCGCGATGGCGATGCTGCGCGCACCGTAAATTGCGGACAGCAGCAGGCGCTTCGGGAACCGGTTGCCGAGCTGGCCGGCGCCATAGCTGCCAAACACGTTGAACAGGCCGATCAGCGCCAGGCAGGTCATGCCGACCTCGGGCCCGAGGCCCTTGTCGAGCAGATAGGTGGGGAAGTGCACGCCGATGAACACCACCTGGAAACCGCAAACGAAATAGCCCAGGTTCAGCAGCAGGTAGCCCTTTTCGCGCGCGGCCTCGTGCAGCGCCTCGCGCCCGGTCTGGCCCTTGCTCGCCGCCGCGGCCACCAGGCCCCGGGTCAGCGCGCCGCCCAGGGGGATGATCAGCAGGGCGCCGGCAGCGAACACCAGCAGGGTGCCGAACCAGCCCATGCCGCCGATCAGGCCCGATGCCACCGGAATCATCAGGAACTGGCCGAAGGAGCCGGCTGCCGCCACCACGCCCATCGCCCAGCCGCGCCGCGCCGCCGGCACCAGCGCGCCGAGGGCGGCAAACACCACGCTGTAGGTGCAACCGCTTTGCGCCGCACCTATCATCAGGCCGGCGCTGGCGGCCAGCCCGCTGCCGGTCGCTGCGTAAGCCATGCCCACCAGCCCGAGCGCATAAAGAATGCTGGCGCCCCACAATACCCGGCGCGCGCCGAAGCGGTCGGCGAGAAAACCGGCAAAGGGCTGCGTCGCGCCCCACATCAGGTTCTGCAGGGCCAGGGCGAAGGAGAAGACTTCGCGGCTCCACTGATGTTCCATGCTCATCGGCGTCAGGAACAGGCCAAATGTGTGGCGGATGCCCATCGCCACGCAGACGATCAGGGCGGCGAAGGCGAGCACGACGGCGAGCGGGCGCGCGGGAATCGAAGAGGCGGGATTTGTCATCGGTGGAATGCTAACATTTTACTTTGCGACTGATTTCCATGAAATGAACAAGGCTTTTGTCAAAGAATCGGACAACGACGACGAGGACGAGGCGCCCGAGTCGCAGCTTCCCGCCGGCACCAAGAACTACATGACGGTGCGCGGTCACGCGCAGATTCGCGCCGAGTTCGAGCACCTGGTCAAGGTCGAGCGCCCGGCCATCGTGCAGGTGGTGTCCTGGGCCGCGGGCAACGGCGACCGCTCGGAGAACGGCGACTACATCTATGGCAAGAAGCGCCTGCGCGAAATCGACCGGCGCATCCGCTTCCTGAGCAAGCGCCTGGATTCTGCGGTGATCGTCGATCCGGCCGAGCAGCGCAACTGCGACCAGGTGTTCTTTGCCGCCACCGTCACCGTCTGCGATGCCGATGGCATCGAGGCCACTTACCAGATCGTCGGCATCGACGAGGCCAATGCGCAGGAAGGCCGCATCAGCTGGATTTCGCCCCTGGCGAGGGCGCTGCTGAAAGCCCGCGAGGGCGATACCGTGCGTTTCGAGAGTCCCGGAGGCTTGCGCGAACTGGATGTAATCGAAATCCGCTACGAATAAATGGCTATCCGGCACCGTGATGGGCAATCTGGTGTGCAGCGCGCAATGACATCGATTGGTGGATATTGATGAAACCGGCCGTCTCGGTTTGGCACTAACGAGTCCTTGAGGCTTGTCAGCAGGCGTCTATTGCCGTCCCGCCAGCGCCGACTTTCTTGTGCATCGACTTCCGGATTTGATTCCTGCGCCTTGCTCAGGGCGAGCGGGCGCTGTCGATGTCGGCCAGATTGCGTTCGTCGACGTAGATGCGCACCGCTTCGCTGCTGTCTGCGGCGAAGCAGGTGACGATGACGTTGCTGACCGGCGCCGACTTGAACAACACTTCGACGGCGCAGCGGCCGTAGGCGCTTTCTATGGTGGCCAGCAGGTTGCGCGCGTAGGGACTGCCGAGCCGGCCGTCGAGAATCAGATTGGCCAACATGACGCCGCCGGGTTTCAGGGCGTGGCGCGTGTCGCGCCAGAACTCGCGCGTTACCAGATGGCCGGGGATAGCGGTGCGCGCGCTATAGACATCGACTACGATCGCATCGAAGCGGCGCGTGGTGTCGACCACGAAGCGACGCGCGTCGGTGGCGATGAATTCGCCGCGGGCCGCTTCGCGCAGGAAATCGCGTTCGGCGATGGCGCGGATGGCCGGGTCGATATCGACGTAGGTGTAGCGGTTCAGCGCTTCGCGGTGCGACAGGGTAAAGCCGCCGGCGCCCAGCACCAGGATGTCGCGGTCGCTGAAGCGCAGATCGTCGAGCAGGATGCGGCGCAGGTGCTGCACGTAGCGCGCGTATAGCGGCGGCTCGCTGCTGTCGATCACCGACGCATTCTGGTTGTTAACCACGAAGGCTCGCGGCGACAGCATGCCTTCGCGCAGAACGGCTTGCACCGCGTAATCGGCATAGGCCGTAGCGGCTCGCTGCCGGTCGCCGAGGTTGGCCGTTACGCCGAGCGCGGCAACGGCCACCAGCAAGGTCGCCATCAGCGGTCGCGGTCGCTGCACCAGGGCGGCGCCAGCGACCAGCATCAAGGCGCCCAGCAGCACCGCGGCCCAGACGCCGAACAGTTGCATGACGACCAGCGACAGCGTGACGGAACCAAGAAAGGATCCGAGGGTGGACCAGTAGAGCGCGCGTCCCGCCGCTTCGCCGCTGCGTTGCGCGCGCATCAGGTTGGTCAGGATCGGCACCGTCTGCCCCAGCAACCAGGCCAGCGGGCACAGGATGGCGCCGATGAAAACCAGGTAGGCCATCGCCGCCGAGCTTCCGGCGAATATGACATTGACGCTGCCGCCGGCGAGGCCGGCGCCCATCAACCCGGCCGAGATCAGGAAATTGCGCGCCACCACGCCGCGGTAGTTCGCCGCCACGCGGCTGCCCGAGTGGTAGCCGAGGGCCAGGGCGAGCAGGAACAGGCCGATGGTCGGCGCCGTGACGACGATGGAACTGCCGACGTGCGGTATCAGTCGCCGCAGGGCAATGATTTCGGCGCCGAGCGAACAATAGCCTTCGATGAAGACGATGGTGAAGAGCAGGCGTGGCGACATTGCGGCAAGGGAGAGGGCAAGGACCGCGACTTTACCGCAAGAGGTCTGCATCGAGGTATCCGCAAAAGTCGGCGCCGGCGGCACGGCGAGCTGCCGGTCCATTGGCGGCGATCGGGAAAATTTACAGGCGATCGCCTGCAACGTACCATGCGTCCATTCCATGTTCGTCGAGGTGCCGATCGTGTCGGTGCAAGACAAGCCGTTCTGTGGCGGTAAAGCGTTGTGAGTATTTCTGCGGCCATTGCCTGGACCGAAGGCGGCGCGGCGCGTTCGCTGCGCTGGCAGTCGGAGGGCGGAACTCCGCCACCAAGAAAGCTCATCGTTGCCGATGACCGCATTACTGCGGATGCCGCCTGGCGCCTGGCCAGCGAGGGCACCGCGCTGCTTTGGCGGGGTGACTTTCAGAACGCCCGCCAGTTGTTGCAGGCCATCGCCCGACGCATCGACCGCAAGCCACGCAAGCTGCCGCAACCAACATCGGCTCCCGCCGAGGCGTTTAATCTTTATCGCCTGGCCCAATCGCAGCGCGCTCGCACGCTGGGCATGTTGCTGCTGCCGTTCGACGACGGCTACCGGATCCCGCTGCGGCGGGCGCCCGACGTGGCCGATGCCTGTGTCGAGGCCTACGGACCGGCGGCCGGGCCTTTTGTCGCGTCCCTGCGCGAACTGCTGGGCTTGATCGGAGCGCACGAATGGCGCAAGAAGGGTGTCGCGGTGCCGGCACTGGGTGCGCGCATTCATCCGCATTACGGCGTGTTTGCCCCCATCCGCGGCGAGTATGTCGGCCTCGTCGCTGATGCTCCGTTGCCGGCCGGCTGCACGCTGGCCTTCGACATCGGCACCGGCACCGGCGTGCTGGCGGCGGTACTGGCACAGCGCGGCGTCGCACAGGTCGTCGCCACGGATTGCGATCCGCGCGCCCTGGTTTGCGCCGCAGAGAACATTGCACGACTGGGGTTGGCGGGGCGGGTGGACGTGCTGAACGCGAACCTGTTCCCGCCGGGACGCGCGGCACTGGTGGTATGCAATCCGCCTTGGCTGCCTGGCCGTGCCGCGACTCCGCTCGAGCGCGCCGTATATGATCCGGACAGCCGCATGCTGAAGGGCTATATCAGCGGGCTTGCTGCTCATCTGCAGGCGGGGGGCGAGGGCTGGCTGGTGCTCTCCGATCTTGCCGAGCATCTTGGCTTGCGTACGCGCGCGGAACTGCTGGCGGCTTTCGACGCTGCCGGCCTGGAGCCGGTCGGGCGCAGCGACGTCAAACCGCATCATCCGCGCGCCGCAGACCCGGACGACCCCTTGCATGCGGCGCGCGCCGCAGAAGTCACTTCGCTCTGGCGCCTTGCCGGGCGTTGAGCCTCGCCCACCCCACCAGGGGGTACCGTCTCTCCCTCCGGTCGAGACATATCCCACCGGGGGATACCGTCCGCACTTCCAGTGCGGACATAAAAACAAACCCCGCACGGAATCTGCGGGGTTTGTCCTGAGCACCGGCCATTGCTGGCCGGAGCGGTGCCGTTTTGCTACTTGCCGCGGCCGGTCTGCATGAAGTCGTCGAAGCCGGCTTCGGCGAAGCGGAACCACAGGTGCTGGTCATCGCGGAAGGCGGCGTAGTCTTCGTAGACCTTCTTCCAGCCCGGATTCTTCGCCGACAGGTCGGAGTACAGCGCCATCGCGGCGTCATGGGCGGCCTTGAGGATGCTCTTGTCGAACACATGCAGCTTGGCGCCGGCAGACACCAGGCGCTTCAACGCGGCCGGGTTCTTCGCGTCGTACTTGGCCTGCATATCGACGTGGGCATGCGAGGCGGCAGCGGCGAGTATCGCCTTGTAGTCCGCAGGCAGCGTGTCATAAGCCTTCTGGTTGACGTAGAGCGAGAGCTGCGGACCGCCTTCCCACCAGCCCGGGTAGTAGTAGTGCTTGGCAACCTTGACGAAGCCGAGCTTCTCGTCGTCATAGGGGCCGACCCACTCGGTGGCGTCGATGGTGCCTTTTTCCAGGGCCTGGTAGATTTCGCCGCCGGGGATGTTCTGCGGTACGCCGCCGATGGCCGACA
>CAZYTN010000119.1:0-7275 GCA_964650115.1 uncultured Sulfuritalea sp. | reverse complement strand
CTCGGCAAACGCTACACCCAGGATCAGCCGCTGGCCTGGGGCTGCGCCGTTGCCGGCGGGACGGATGACCGCACCCGATGCGGGCCCGATAGCGGGCTGTCGCTCGAGATGAACAAGCCGGCGGGTGGCAAGCGATGAAAACTGCGCAACGGATTTACGAGGCCATCGCGACGACCCGGCGTGCCGACGGAGGCATCCACGCCGTTCCGCTAGGCTTTCGCCATGAGGGCGACGCGGTCGTGCTCTCGCCGTTCCGGCCATCGACGACCCTGGACAATGTGCTGCGTGACGGACACGCGGTTTTGAATCTTACCGATGACGTGCGGATTTTCGCCGGCTGTCTGACCGGACGACATGACTGGCCGACCGAGGCTGCACGAGAGATTCCGGGCCGCCGGCTGGTCGGCGCACTTGCGCACCTGGAATTGCGTCTGGATCGCGTAGAGGATGACCCGGTCCGGCCGCGGCTCATTTGCCTGCAGGTACATGCGGAAACCCATGCGCCGTTCCGCGGCTTCAATCGCGCCCAGGCGGCTGTGATCGAGGCCTGCATTCTTGCAAGCCGGCTGGGTATGATTTCCGAGGAAAAGATCCGCGGCGAGGTCGCCTATCTGTCGATTGCCATCGACAAGACCGCCGGCTCCGAAGAGCTCGAGGCATGGAGTTGGGTAATCGGGCGGATTGAGGACCATTATCGCCCGAAGGCGCCCGACGAGGCCGCATGAAAGCGTTGACGCACGATGGGACGACTACCGGCATGCTCGCCAGCGTGACGACCTGCGCCGAAGCGATGATTGCGCTCGAAGGCGGCGCGGACATCATCGACCTCAAGAATCCCGCGCTCGGAGCGCTCGGAGCGCTGGATGACATTACGATCCGGGCCGCGGTTGCGGCGGTCGCCGGCCACGTTCCCGTCAGCGCCACCGTGGGTGACCTGGTCGAGATGGATCCCGGCCGGATTGGCCGGGCCGTCGGGCACATGGCGGACAACGGCGTCGACTATGTGAAGGTCGGCTTTTTTCCGGGCCCGACATCGGCCGGCTGCCTGGATGCGCTTTCAGCCCACGCCCGCCGTGGCATCCGGCTGGTTGCGGTACTGTTCGGCGACCTCGGCTACGAAGGTTTTCACGTTCCCGATTTCGCCGCAGCGGGTTTCGCCGGAATCATGCTCGATACGGCGATCAAGGGCCGTGGCTCGATCCGTGGCCGGATTGCGGATAGCCGGTTGGCGGGCTTTGTCGTCGCGGCGCAAACCAGCGGATTGCTGGCGGGACTGGCCGGGTCACTTGCCATCACCGATATCGCCCCGCTGATCGAACTGCGCCCGGACTATCTTGGTTTTCGAGGTGCCTTGTGCTCAGGAGGCATCCGTACCGGCGGGCTTGATGCGGCCGCCTTCGAGCGTGTTCGTTCGGCCATTCGCAACCGCGGGCATCAGCGTTCGGCGGCCAGCCGCCCGACATGGGCCACCACCGCACTGCCGAGCCCTTCAAAATTGTAGCCCCCTTCGAGCACGGAGATCAGTCGTCCGCCCGCGTGCCGATCAGCAATTCCACGAACAAGGTCGGTAAGGTCGGCAAAATCCTGGTCCGACAGGGCAAAACCGCCCAAGGGGTCGCCGGCGCGGGAATCGAATCCGGCCGATATCATCACCAGTTCAGGCCGGAAACGCTCGGCGGCAGGGATGAGCGTGTCGCGGAATGCGCCGAGGATGTCGGCACGTCCCGCGCCCCTGGCGAAAGGTCGATTGATGATGAGGCCAAGGGCCTTGCCTTCCCCTCGCTCGCTTGCGGCTCCGGTATGCGGATACCAGTTCTCCAGGTGGGTGTCGAAGAAAAGTACCGATCCGTCGTTCCAGAAGATGTCCTGCGTGCCATTGCCGTGGTGTACGTCCCAGTCCACAATCAGCACACGAGTGATCCCGTATTTGCGCTGCGCATGGCGTGCCCCGAGCGCAACATTGTTGAAAATGCAGAACCCCATTCCTTTGCCTCGCGACGCATGGTGTCCAGGCGGCCGGACGGCACAGAAGGCAGTCCTTGCGTCGCCCGTCAGCACGGCGTCGACGGCGGTCATTACCGTTCCGGCTGCGGCGAGGGCCGCCGCCAGGGAGCCAGAGGAGATCTGCGTATCCCCCGTCGACAGAGTCTGCGCTCCGTTGCGGATTTCCCTGCGGACCAAGTCGATATATTCCTGCGAATGGCATGACAGAAGGTCATCCGGCGTTGCCGGCCGCGGCACCGTGAATCCACCTTTCCCGGTCAGGCGATCGGCCAGTGCCGATTGAACCGCGATCAGCCTTCCGGGTCGCTCCGGGTGGTCAGTGCCTGCCAGATGAAGCAGGCAGTCGGCATGCAGGAAGACACGGTTTGCGGCCAGACCCTTCCCGGGCACCGGGCGCAACGACGGCAGAACGCCGGGCTGCGCTGAAACGATCGGCGCGAATGAACAGGTGGCGACCAGCGCCGTCGCCTGCTGCAGGAATGTCCGCCGCTCGAACGATGATCCCGGGACCTCGGGCTCAGGCCGAGGACAAGGATATCCCCCGCTAGCCACGAGCCTACCCGCGCTGGCCGGTCGGTGGCGAGCGCGGGGACGCACGGTGCGGCCGCTTGGTTACCCGGGCGCGGCCGGCAGGCGGCACAACCTTCGATTCTGGCCGCCGGGTGTGGATCAGGCTTCCGCCGCGCATGCCTGTGACCAGCATCCGCTCCATCATTCCATGTTGCGTCTTGCCAAACAGCCGGGACTCGTAGCGCCCCTCCCTGGTCACGGTCGGAAACAAAGGGTCGACAATCCCTCGTGCGCAGAGGTCGTGAGCCGTCAGAACATCTCCAGTCGACTCGAACGGCTTGACCAAAACCAGCATTTCGGCACCCATCGTCTCGGCCAGCCATGCCGCCAGGCTGTCCGACGTGATCTCCCAGCTTTCGGGAATTTCCGGATTCTCAAATGTCATGGCCCCCGGCAGCCACACCGGCACAGCGGCCTCGCGCAGCAATCGCTCCATTTCCTTCTGCGAACTTGCCCGTCGAAGGTCCGGGCGAATTCCGGTCATCATCAGTCCGTACTGTTCCATGGCCAGGATCGCCATGCGATGGGCGACTTTGTTGTCAAATCCCCAGAGATCCTGCGCCCTGCGAACCTGATTGGCGAAAGGACCACCGCCAGGAACGATTACCACTCGCCCGCCACCAAAGCTCGCCAAGACGCCAAGCCAGGACTGAAGTTCGGCGCTGTCTATGAGACTTCCACCCAGTTTCACGACCCACATGAGATGCTCCCGTTTGGTACCCGACAAACTTCGCCGCAATCGCTTTCCGTGGCTGAATCTGCCGTTTGCTTGCGCTGGTATTTTGTTCTCGCCAGCCCGGCAACGGCAATGGCCGGCGCACAACTTGCCAGCCAATGTTCGGTCGCGGGTGCGAAATCGATGTATTGCGAAAAATCAACGTAAGGTCGTTCGAGTCGCTCGGCCAGTTTCAACACCACGAACCGGCCGACGCCCGCGCCTATTAACGGCGCGTCTTCGTCAAGAGTTTCGCGCGAAAGTACCCGGGCACTGGCGTCCGCAATACGTCGCAACTGGCGCTCGGCGACGAATTCGGCGCAGCGGCGCCACGCACCGAGAGGGGCTGATTCCGCATCGCGGCCCAGCAGACGTGCAAAGCGACGGGCACTGTCAATGATGCTTTTGCCACAGTTGTCGGCTGTGGGCATCTGGTCGGCATCGACGGGAAGGCGCTGGCAGAGGCGATAAACATCTGCCATCACGGCAAAATGTTCGGCCATCGGCTCGACCCACTCGCCATCGAAAGGCAAGCGGTCCGCAACCGCCATGACCGGCGTACGCACGATGCCGGTGTATATCAGTTCCTGACATACCAGTCTTTCGTGATCGTTTCTGCCCCAGGCCTGAACGCCTCCGCGCACCGGGATGATGTCGGTCGTAGTGCTACCAATATCGACAATCAGCGCTTGGGGAACGAGCGGGGCAATGAACGCGGCCGTTGCCATCCAGTTTGCCGAGGCGATCTGCTCGATCAGACCCTCGCTATCTGCCGGGGATACAAACCCCGCGTCGCCGGCATAGACGCTGATGCGCTCAACGGGTAGCCGACTGGCAATGGTATTCAACAATTGACGCACGCCGTCGGCACGGCTGACAAAGAGGTCGACAAGTTCGCCGGTCATCGTTATCGCGTGGCAAACCTCGCGGTCGGGCAGTTCCTCGAGCGCCTGCTCGAGCGCTTTGCGCAAGTGCGAAAGGCCTTGCCAAAGGGGGCAGGGCAATTGCAGAACATGCTCAACCGTGCCATCGCCGTTGAGGTAGGCGGCCTTCAGGTGAGCACCGCCGATGTCCCACCCGATGTAATCACCGCTGTTCATCGCCCGTCTCGATCTCGACCCGAGTGCCGGCTGGCAAGGGCGGCAGGGATTTCATCCCGCCGTCGCGCAAGGCAAGAATGCGCGCTGCTGTATTGATCCCGAGAGCCTGCGCTAGCCCGGCGTAGGATGTGGTCACCCGTGGGTTTATTTCGACCACCATCGGACCGTTGGAAGCCTCGATAAGGTCAATGCCTACATAACCCCAAAGGCCGGGAATGGCTCCGGCAATTGCCGATGCCAATCCGCGGTAGGTCTGTCGTCCGGTCGGATCGGCGTTGACGACCACGCCACGGAATTGGAAGACGCCGTCAACAGGGCACACTCGCTGAGCGTTGCAGGAAATGATATCGACCGCGCCGGACTCGCACAGCATCGACAAGCTCAGCGCCTCACCAGCGATATACGGCTGCACCACAAATCCGGTCGAGCCATGCCGTAGCCACCATGCCATCGCCGCAGTACGACTGAACAGCAGCGTGTCAAGACAGCCCGCACCATCGTCTGGCTTGATTACCAGGTCCTCGCATTCGTCCGGAACCTCGGCGGGACTGCGATAGGTCGGAACAACGGCAATTCCGTGCCTGGCAAGGATGTCTGACGTTGCCGACTTGCTGGAGGTGATTTGGATTGCGCCGGGAGTACTGCCAATGACCGAAGTTCCACAGTCAGTCGCGAAACGACACACGCGCTCCAGCACGCCCTCCGACTCCGGTGCCACCGGCCAGATCGCGTCGGCCTCCTTTAACCCCCGACGCAGAATGACTTCAAGATTCTCCCCGGGTCCGACGCGCAGGGTACGCGCGGGCTCCCGCATGGGGCCAAGTCGCCAATCCCGCGTTACCACGATTTCCATGCCGCCAAGACTTATGAGATCATCGACAATCGCTTCGAGCATCAGGTTGCCTTCGCGGACCAGCGATGCTGGCAGCGCTTGATCGGCAAGACCACCGCCGGTGATATGTTCGTAGACAAATATTCTCCTGATGGCACCGCCGTGGTTCTTATACCGATTCCTGTTGTCGATATTCTTGGCGGCATAGTCGTCCGCGCGGTGAGGGGTGATCGGGCCAGTTACCGGCCGATGCTTACCACGCTCTGCCCTGGTAGCGCACCCGAGGACGTTGTCGCCGCGCTCCTCGACCTTTACCCGTTCGGCCATCTCTACGTTGCCGACCTCGATTCGATTCAGGGGCGTGGCGACAACCTCGCGGTAATCGAAAGCATCCACCGGCGTTTTCCCGGACTCGACATCTGGGCCGACACCGGCATCGCCAATGTCGCCGCCCTCGTCGAATGGCAGGCGCGCGGACTCGGAGTGGCTATTATCGGCAGCGAGAGCGTTTCCTCCCACGCATTTGCTGCGGGTGTCCATGATCCGGCCGTGTTGTCGCTCGATTTTCGCGGCGATCGCTTCATCGGTCCGTCGGCGATGCTCTCCGATGCTTCGCTTTGGCCCGGCAGGGTCATCGCCATGACACTGGCCCGGGTGGGTGCCGGACTTGGACCTGACCTTGAAAGACTCGCCGAATTGGTCGACCGGGCCAACGGGCGCGAGATCTTCGCCGCCGGCGGTGTTCGCCACGCCGCCGACCTCGATGCGCTTGCCCAATGCGGAGCTGCCGGCGTGCTCTTGGCCAGTGCCTTGCATGATGGCTGCCTGGGTCATGCGGAACTCGGTCGCTGGACGCGGTCAGAACCGGGCTGAACGCACCCGACCAACCGTGCGAAGAGACTCACCGGCCTCCGGGCCAAGCAGGACGCGCCAAGGCGAGCGCCCCAGCGTTTCCTGCTGGAACCAGGTCAGCAGTGGGTTCCGGCCACTAGTCTGAAACTCGGCAAGACTTGGCCCCGTGTAGCGGCACCATGATTGCGGCGTTTCATAAAGCTCCAGTTCGGCGAGCGCCGGCAGATGTTCGATCAGGCGTTCCCAAATGAACACGCACATCACCTCGGTTGTCGAGCGCCATGCCAGTTCGCCGGCAACGTAGTTCAGATGGTGGTGATCGAACAACTCGACGATCTCGCGCGTTATGACCTTTTTGAGGTAGCCGAAGTCCACCACGCAACCGGTGATGGGATCAATCCGGTCCCGCACCTTGACCCGCAGTACGTAGCGCCCACCGTGTTGGTTGGAACACTTGGCAGGGTGATCGGTAATGAAATGTGCCGAATCGAAGGAAAGCTCCTTGGCTACCGTTATCTCAGGAGTATTTGCATTGAAGCGGTCCCATACGCCGGGCATTGAACGAAGTTGTGTCTCGAGCGCCGCCAATAAGCGCCTGCTGTCGGCCGGCGTCATGGTCCTCAGGAGCACGGGCTCTTCGTCGTCGCCGCTCAGGCAGTGCATGGCGACGCCGTGCTCGCACTCAAGCCAGGCCGCAGCCTCTTCGGCGTCGGCGCGCCGCTTTAGCGCGATGAACAGATAGCCAGCCTGAATCTCACCGCAATGCGCAATGCATACAGCGAAAGCGGTCGCAAAGTCAGGCGGCGGAACAGGGGTCATGGCGTCACGCAGTCTGCCAAGCAAATTTCGGCGCAGCGACCTCAATCGGTTGCGCGCTACAACCCGATTGGTCGATTCGTCGAATTCATAATCCTGGCAAAAGCGGAAACCGTACTCGGTCAGGTAGTCCAGGTCCCAAAGAAGAAGATCAAGCCAACGAATGCCCCCAGGAATCACGGCAAACTCTCCCTCGCTGCCAAGAACGCCAGACAAGCGGAGACCTTCGAGCACGGCGCGCGCCGTTTCGCCGGGGATATTCGCAATGGAGATGAAATCGGTGGTCTGCGGACGCTGATTTAGTTGGTCGGTGCTGACCAGCAATTCAAGTGGCAGGCAATGCCTTATGGCGTACTCTTGCAGCGTCAGACCGCTGCATGCAATCA
>CAZYTN010000118.1:0-7369 GCA_964650115.1 uncultured Sulfuritalea sp. | reverse complement strand
CCAACCATCTCTACGAGTACGAGGAGCATGGCGGCACGCAGGTGTCGGCGCGCGAACTCAACGTCGCCGAGCACGCCGTGGTCAAGACCCTGGTCATGGAAGACGAGAACGCAAAGCCGCTGATCGTGCTGATGCACGGCGATCGCAAGGTATCGACCAAGGAACTGGCGCGCCAGATCGGCGTCAAGAAGGTCGGCCCCTGCAAACCCGAGGATGCCCTGCGTCATACCGGCTACATGGTCGGCGGCTGCTCTCCCTTCGGCACCAAGAAGCCCTTGCCGGTGCACATGGAAAAATCCATCCTCGACCTGCCGCTGATCTACATCAACGGCGGCCGCCGCGGCTACCTGGTCGGCGTCCATCCGCACGACATCCTGCGCGTGCTGCAGCCGAAGATCGTCGAGTGCGCGCTGAAGGACTGATCAGCGTGACTTGTAGGTCGGCAGGCTGAGCTGCCAGCGGATCGCGGCCAGGCGCAGGCCGAGCACGACGGCACCCCCGGCGGCAGCCGCCGCGGCATCGCCCAGACCCAGGCGCAGCGCACCCAGCAGCGTCAGCGCGCCGAGCCAGGACGCCGTGGCGTAGAGCGTTCCCGGCCGCATCACCAGCGGCACTTCGTTGACCAGGATGTCGCGCAGCATGCCGCCGACGACGCCGGTGATGACTGCCAGCAGCGAAACGGAAAGCCAGTGCACGCCGGCGGCGAGGCCGACCTGGCAGCCGACCACGGTGAATAGAGCGAGGCCAACGGCATCGGGCACCACGAACAGGCCGGGGCGCACCCGGATGCGCCGCGCCAAGACGAAGGTGAAGCCCACCGCGAGCAGGCCGCAGACCAGGTAGGCGACGTCGCCCAGCCAGAATACCGGCCGGTTCAGCAGCAGGTCGCGCAGCGTGCCGCCGCCCAGGCTGGTGACCAGGCCGACGATCACCGCGCCGACCAGGTCCATGCCCTTGTCTTCGGTTTCCAGCACGGCCGAGGCGGCATTGACCGCCACCGCCGCCATGCCGAGGGCGTAGATCAGTTCGGCCGGCGCGGGCAGCGGCGTCATCGCGAACGTTCGATCTGCACCCCGACGCGCCGCACGCCCTTCATGATGCCCATCTTGGCGATGCTGATCTTGCCCCAGGGCGCGCCGAATTCGTTGAGCAGCAGGCCCATCACGTACTCGCCAAGCGTCTCCAGCAGGTTGAAGTGGCGCGTCGCCAGTTCGGTGCGGATCCGCTCGATCACCGCGTCATAGCGGATGGTCCGGTCGATGTCGTCGTTCTGCGCCGCGTCGTCGGGCACGCCGAAGGTCAGGCTGATCTCCAGCGTCTGCGGCGCCGCCTTCTCCCGCTCGAAAATCCCGACATGGGCCTCGACCCGCATGTCGTCGATGAAAATGAAGTCCATTACGCCTCCGCCGGGCCGCCCGCGCAAGCGCGGGAATATGTCGGGCACCCCCTCCCGGCCGTCCACGGCTGGCTTTGCACAGCCAACCGGCTTCGGCGGCGCGAAGCAGTGCTTCGCGACACCCCGCCTGCGCCCCCCGCCGCGCGGGGGAGGTGACTGGTCACCCCCGCCCTCGGGGCGGGGAAATGGGGATGGGTCATCACAATGCTCCAGTAGAATTGGGGACATTCTATGGATTCCGCGCCGAACCTGCTCGTCTTCGCCGCGCTGGGCTACCTGCTCGGCTCGGTGCCCTTTGCCGTCATCGTCTCGCGCGCCTTTCGCCTCGCCGATCCGCGCAGTTTCGGTTCGGGCAATCCCGGCGCCACCAACGTGCTGCGCAGCGGCAGCAAGGCCGCCGCCCTCCTGACGCTGCTCGGCGACGCGGCCAAGGGCTGGCTGGCGATGTTCGTCGCCGCAAGAGTCGGCGCTGACGGTACGGCGATCGCGGTCGCCGGCCTGGCCGCCTTCCTTGGTCACGTGTTTCCCTTTACCCTCGGCTTCAGGGGCGGCAAGGGCGTAGCCACCGCGCTCGGCGTGCTGCTGGGTTTCTCCGCGACGCTGGCGGGGATCACGGCGGCCATCTGGCTGGCGGTCGTCGTCTTCACGCGCTACTCCTCCCTGGCCGCGCTGGGCGCGGCCGCGGCCGCGCCCGCGCTGAGCTGGTGGTTGCTGGCAAGCGTCGAAGTCACGGCGGCCGTGACATTCATGTGCGCAGTGCTGATCTACCGCCACAAGAGCAACATCCGCAAACTGCTGGCCGGCAACGAAGGCCGCATCGGCGGACCGAAATAGCCGCGGCGGCTGTCGCCCCTATAATTCGCTTCAGTTTTAAGGCTCATTTTCAGGAAACGCTGCCATGGATAAACAGAACTTTTCCGGCGGACCGAAGACGCCACCCCCTCCATCTGCGGCAAAGCGGACCCCGCCGAGCCAAACGGCTTCGCTCTACGAACCCAGGCTCGCGCTGGAATTCTTCAAGCTCGGCGGTAGCCTGGAACAGTTTCCCGCCGGCAAGCAGATCTTCGCCGAAAACGAAAAGGCCTCGGGCTTCTTTTCCAAGGGTGCCCGCATCTACCTGCTGCTGGACGGCGACGTGGCGCTGACCAAGGCAGGCAAGCCGCTGGAACTGGTGCTGCCTGGCGAGATATTCGGCGAAATGGCCGCAATCGCCGAAGCTCCGCGCAGCGCGACGGCCACCGCGCGCAAGAATTGCCGCGTGCTGTCGCTCGACGAAAAACAGTTCCAGCACGCCTTGCAGCAAATGCCCGAGTTCGCCCTGATGCTGATGAGCGTCTTGGCGCAGCGCCTGCGCCGCGGCGTGGCGCGACTGGCCGCCGCGGAAAAGACTACGGTCGAGGTGCTGGAACACAGGAACACGCTGGACAAGAAAATGCTCACCGAGCTGCAGCATGCGCTGGGCGATCCCGTGCCGTCCACCGCCGCCGCCGGCAAGACCGTGGTCACCAAGGGCGCGCTGGGCGCCTGCATGTTCGTCGTGACCCAGGGCCGCATCGCCATCTCGGTCGACGGCATGGTGATCGAGCATGTCGGGCCGGGCGGCGCATTCGGGGAAATGGCGCTGGTCGACCGCTCCGGCCGTTCCGCCACCGCCACGGCGGAAACCAGCAGCGCCTGGCTGCTGATCGGACGCGATGAATTCGTTGCCATGGTCAAGGCACGGCCGGCCTTCGGCATCGCGCTGATGCGCTCCATGAGCGCGCGCGTGCTGCACCTCGGCAAGCTGCTGGGCGGCTAAGCCACTCCTGCCGCTCAGGAAAGCTCGGCGAGCGGCCAGCGCGGCCGCACCGCGAAGGCGCCGCCGCGATCCGGCGGCGCGCCCTGCAACAGCCGCTGGCTGCCTGCGAAGGCGATCATCGCGCCATTGTCGGTACACAGCTCCAGCGCCGGATAGAAGACGCGACCGCCGATCCTGGCCATGGCCTCGTCCAGGCGCTGGCGCAGGCGCCGGTTGGCACCGACGCCGCCGGCCACCACCAGGGACGAAAGTCGGTGCTGGCGACACGCCGCGACCGACTTCGCCGCCAGCACTTCCGTCACCGCTTCCTGGAATTCCGCAGCGAGATCGGCCTTGTCGGTTGCGGAGAGTTCCTGCGCCCGGGCCGCCGTCAGCACCGCCGTCTTCAGCCCGGAAAAGCTGAAGGACAGGTCGCCGCTGTTGATCATCGGTCGCGGCAGTTTGTAGCGACCGGCCTTGCCCGACTCGGCCAACCGGGCCAGCGCCGGCCCGCCGGGATAACCGAGCCCCAGCAGCTTGGCGGTCTTGTCGAAGGCCTCGCCGGCCGCGTCGTCGAGCGATTCGCCGAGCAGTTCGTAGTCGCCGACGCGCGTCACAAGCATCAGCTGGGTATGCCCGCCGGATACCAGCAGAGCGATGAAGGGGAAGCCCGGTGCGTCATCGGCGAGCAGTGGTGACAACAGATGACCTTCGAGGTGATGCACCGGCAGCACAGGCACGCCGAGCGCCAGCGCCAGCGACTCGGCAAAACTCGCCCCGACCAGCAGCGCGCCGGCCAGCCCCGGCCCCGCCGTGTAGGCAATCGCGTCGATATCGCCGCGCGTGCAGTGCGATTCGGCCAGCACGCGCTCCAGCAGCGGGATCAGGCGGCGGATGTGATCGCGCGAGGCCAGTTCCGGCACCACGCCGCCATAGGCCTCGTGCATCGCCACCTGGGTATGCACGGCATGGCCGAGCAGGCCGCGCTCGGTGTCGTAGAGCGCGACGCCGGTTTCGTCGCAGGAGGATTCGATGCCGAGCACTTTCATCGCCGTCATTCTACCGGCAGGGCGTACGCGGCCCGACCGCGTCAAAACAGCGCCATCTGCGGTGTCGGGGGAAGCGGCCGGCGCGGCGGCGCGAATCCTGCCGTGTCGAGCGGAAAGTAAGGCGCATCGAGCCCGAGCCGGCGCACCGCGCTGCGAAAGCGCTGGGCAATGATCTCGGCCAGCGGCCCGCTGCCGCGCTGGCGGCTGCCGAAGGCGCTGTCGTACTCGCGCCCGCCGTGCAGCTGGCGCATCAGGCTATACACATGTTCCGCGCGCCGCGGCTGATAGGCGTCGAGCCAGGCGCGAAACAGCGGCTTCACCTCGTGCGGCAGGCGCAGCAGGATGTAGCCGGCCGAACTCGCGCCCGCCTCGCGCGCCACCGCGAGAATGGCCTCCAGCTCGTGATCGCTCAAGGCAGGAATCAATGGCGCCACCATCACCGCGGTCGGAATGCCGGCCTCCGCCAGCGCCGCGATGACCGAAAGTCGGCGCCGGGGAGACGGCGCCCGCGGCTCCATGGCCCGCGCCAGATCGGCATCCAGCGTGGTGATCGACACCGCCACATGCACGCGCTTGCCGCGCGCCATCTCCGCCAGCAGATCGAGGTCGCGCAGGATCAGCGCCGACTTGGTGACGATGGTCACCGGATGCCGCGTTTCCGCCAGCACTTCGAGGATGCCGCGCGTCACCCGCAGGCGGCGCTCCACCGGCTGCCAGGCATCGGTGTTGATGCCCAGCGCCACCGGCCGGCACACGTAGCCGGGCTTGGCCAGCTCGCGACGCAGGGTTTCCGCCGCGTCAGCCTTCCAGGCGATCTTCGTCTCGAATTCGAGCCCCGGCGACAAGCCCAGATAAGCATGCGAGGGCCGCGCGAAGCAATACGAGCAACCATGCTCGCAGCCGCGATAGGGATTGATCGTGCGGTCGTAGGGAATGTCGGGCGAATCGTTATAGGTAATCACCGACTTCGCGCTGTCGACCAGCAGTTCCGTAGCCGGCGCCAGCGCCTCCTCGATCCACCAGCCATCCTCCGCAGCCTCGCGCTGCCATGCATCGAAGCGGCCGTCAGGCGAAATCACCGCGCCGCGGCCTTTGCGGGGAAGATTGGCTTTCATACTGGTATTATATCCAGCTTCGGCAGGGATGTGCCGGGACTCGCCCCGGCAAGCCTCACCCCCATGGCAGAATCCCGCATCGAACACCTCAAAAGTCGGCGCTGGCGACACGGTGATCCGGCAAGAGAATCGTATGACAAAGAAAATCCTGCTCCTCTGCCACGACCTGACCACGCGCCTCCGCCTGACTCACATCTGGTCGGCCGTCGGTGTCACCATGCTGAATCGAACCAGCGGCGAGACGCCCGACTGCATCGTGATCGACCTCGGCCGGCGCGATGCGCTGGACGAAGTCGCCCGCTTGCGTGCGCTGCATCCGGACGTGGACATCCTGACCTGCGCCGCGACTTTTGACGGCGGGGCGGTCGAAGCGGCAAAAGCGGCGGGAGCGACGGATTTCGCCGCACGCGGCCACGTCGACAAGCGCGTCGCGCGTCGCCTCAAGCTTACCGATTGATCGCGGATGCATCTGCTGGTCGACATCTCGGCCCACGGCCTGGGCCATCTGGCGCAGACTGCGCCCGTGCTGAATGCACTTGCGGCATTGGCGCCCGAATTGCGGCTGACGGTGCGCAGCGCGATCCCGCACGCGCACCTGGCGCGGCGGATTGTGGGCGATTTTGCGCATGTGCCGGAGGCGCGCGATTTCGGCTTCGTCATGCACAACGCCGTGGATATCGACCTCGCCGCCAGCGCACGGCGCTATCGGGAATTTCATGTCGACTGGCCGGGACGCGTCGCGGCCGAGGCTGAATGGCTCAATCAACACGTGGTCGATGCGCTGCTGAGCAACGTCGCCTACCTGCCGCTGGCCGCTGCCGCCGAGGCCGACATTCCCGCCACCGGATTGTGTTCGCTGAACTGGGCTGACCTCTTCGTCCATTATTTCGGCGACCAGCCGTGGGCCGCTGACGTCCATGCCCAGATACTGGACGCTTACAACAGCGCCACCGGCTTCCTGCGCGTCACGCCCGGCCTGCCGATGACCGACATCCAGCGGTGCCAGACTATTGCGCCGATCACCGACGTCGGCTGCCGCGACCGCGAAAAGATCGCTCAAATGCTTAATTTGGAAGAGAGTGAGCGCTGGCTGTTGCTGGCCATGGGCGGCATGGAGTTTCGTCTTCCGCTGGAAGACTGGCCGCGAACATCGGGGGTGAACTGGCTGGTGCCGGGTGAATGGAAAGTCGCGCGCCCGGATGTGCGGGGTTTTGACATCCCCGGCCTGAAGTTCGCCGACCTGCTGGCCAGCGTCGATGCGGTGATCAGCAAACCCGGCTACGGCACTTTCGTCGAGGCAGCCTGTAGCGGCATCCCCATCCTCTACCTGGAACGCGATGACTGGCCGGAAACGCCCCATCTTGTGACATGGCTGACCGACCATGCCCGCGCTGCGCCGCTGACGCGCGAGCGTCTGATGGCCGGCAATTTCATCGATCTGCTGCAGGGTCTGTGGCAAACACCGGCGCCCGCGGCACCGCAGGCAACCGGCGCCGATCTGGCAGCGCGCTGGCTGCTGCAGGTATTCGGGCCGGCCTGAAGCAGGCGCTGAAACAATTGACATCAATGGCAAAGCGTTTAGAATGCGCGCCTTTCCCGCCTCTCCAGGATTAACGCAATGCCGGGTATTCGCCTCAAGGAAAACGAGCCGTTTGAAGTTGCGATCCGTCGCTTCAAGCGCGCCATCGAAAAGACTGGTCTGCTGACCGAGCTGCGCGCACGCGAGTTCTACGAAAAGCCCACGACCGAGCGCAAGCGCAAGGCCGCCGCTGCCGTCAAGCGCCATCACAAGCGCATTCGCAGCCAGTTGCTGCCGCCGAAGATGTATTGAGCCGGATTGCGGTTCGGCAACCTGAACCGCATTCGCTTGGTCTGAAGCATGATTACCCAAACCGCCTCACGGCGGTTTTTGTGTTTTATGTCCGAGACGCAAGTCGAGGACGGTATCCCCTGGTGGGATATGTCCGAGACGCGAGTCGAGGACGGTATCCCCTGGTGGGATGTTCCCGCCGCTTTTGCAAAGGATAGCCAT
>CAZYTN010000117.1:0-7394 GCA_964650115.1 uncultured Sulfuritalea sp. | reverse complement strand
AGCGTGACCGGCAGGGTCAGCAGCAGCAACACGGGCCGGATCACGGCGTTGATCAAGCCCAGCACCACTGCCACCCACAAAGCCGTCGCGAAACTCGCGACGTGAATTGAGGGCAGCAGATACGGCAGGGCCAGCAGGGCGGCTGCGTTGATCAGCCAGGCAGCGAGCAGACGCATGCAGCTTTCCTTGTGCCGAAGGTCGGGGTCGCCGGGCTCAATACCGGTACTGGTTGGTCTTGTACGGCCCGGCCTTGGGCACGCCGATGTAGGCGGCCTGCTGGTCGGTCAGCTCCGACAGTTGTGCATTCAGCTTCTTCAGCTGCAGGCGCGCCACCTTCTCGTCCAGATGCTTGGGCAGGGTGTAGACGCCCACCGGGTAGTCGGCGTTGCGCGTGAACAGCTCGATCTGCGCGATGGTCTGGTTGGCGAAGGACGACGACATCACGTAGCTCGGATGTCCCGTGCCGCAGCCGAGGTTAACCAGGCGGCCCTTGGCGAGCAGGATGATGCGCTTGCCATCCGGGAAGATCACGTGATCGACCTGCGGCTTGATTTCCTCCCACTCGTAGCCTTCGACCGAGGCGACGTCGATCTCGTTGTCGAAGTGGCCGATGTTGCAGACGATGGCCTGATCCTTCATCTTGGCCATGTGGTCATGGGTGATGACGTGGAAATTGCCGGTGCAGGTGACGAAGATGTCGGCCTTGTCGGCGGCATATTCCATCGTTACCACGCGGTAGCCTTCCATCGCCGCCTGCAGCGCGCAGATCGGATCGATTTCGGTGACCCAGACCTGGGCCGACAGCGCGCGCATGGCCTGCGCCGAGCCCTTGCCGACGTCGCCGTAACCGGCGATCAGCGCGACCTTGCCGGCGATCATGACGTCGGTGGCGCGCTTGATCCCGTCGACCAGCGATTCGCGGCAGCCGTAGAGGTTGTCGAACTTCGACTTGGTGACGGAGTCATTGACGTTGATCGCGGGGATCTTGAGTTCGCCGCGCTCGTGCATCTGGTACAGGCGATGCACGCCGGTGGTGGTCTCTTCCGTCACGCCCTTGATCTGCGCCAGGCGCGTCGAGTACCAGGTCTTGTCGACCGCCAGCTTGGCCTTGATCGCGGCGAACAGGATGCGCTCTTCCTCGGCGCCGGGATTGGCCAGCACCGAGATGTCCTTCTCGGCGCGGGAACCGAGGTGCAGCAGCAGCGTGGCGTCACCGCCGTCGTCGAGGATCATGTTGGAATAGCCGTTGTCCGGCCATTCGAAAATGCGGTGGGTGTAATCCCAGTAGTCGACCAGCGACTCGCCCTTCACCGCGAACACGGCCACGCCGTCGGCGGCGATGGCGGCGGCGGCATGGTCCTGGGTCGAGAAAATGTTGCACGAAGCCCAGCGCACTTCGGCGCCCAGCGCGGTCAGCGTCTCGATCAGCACCGCGGTCTGGATCGTCATGTGCAGGCTGCCGGTGATGCGTGCGCCCTTGAGCGGTTGTGCCTTGGCGAATTCCTCACGGATGGCCATGAGGCCGGGCATTTCGGTTTCGGCGATGCGGATTTCCTTGCGGCCCCAGTCGGCGAGGGCAAGGTCGGCGATTACGTAATCTTTTGTTTCAGTCACTGCGTTCATGAGAACTCCTTGAACTGTGACCGGGAGGGAGGCGAACTCACCTGCCCGGCACGGGTTAGGTGAGCGCAGTTTGAAAATGGTCCGAGCCTGGGGGGCATCTGAAACTACCCTTGCAGCGCTCCTCGGAAGCCGCGCATTATATCCGTTTCGCGCAATTGCGTTGCGCACTGCCGCAATTCCATTTATAATTGTTCTTCTCTGACGCGGGGTGGAGCAGTCTGGCAGCTCGTCGGGCTCATAACCCGAAGGTCGCAGGTTCAAATCCTGCCCCCGCAACCAACAAATTCAAGGGCTTAGCTTCGGCTGGGCCCTTGTCTTTTGTGGCGTGGTAGCGGCTAGTTGCCGGCCTGTTCAGTACCCGGTCGCCGTACCACCGGCGCCGACTTTCGATGCTACCCCTTGCAGCAAGACAGGCCAGCCACCGCGTCAAGCAGGAGCCGGAGCCTCATTTGGCGCAGACGCTCTTGAGGATGCCTCCGACGACACTGCCCGGTGGTATGACGTCCCAATTATTTGGGTCAGATGTCGATAGAAGAATCTTTCCAGCCGCCATCGGCTCGGAGTGGGCCGAAACCGAGAGATTTCTGCTTTTTCCGTCCTTGCAATCGTATTCAAACAATCCTCGCAGCGACATTGCGCCGATTTCGTTTCTTTTCTTCAGGTCGCGTATTTCGAATACTCTGCGAAGGTGACCGTCTTTGCTGAGCGTAGCGGGGTCAATGTATAAAACAGAGGCATTGGTCTCCCCTGCCTTCACCCACCCGGCCCACGCCGGTGCTGCGACCAGGGCAAACAAAAAGCACAGGACTACTCGCATGGCATTCTCTCGATTGTGACAGCGGTTGATTATAGACGGGACTTTCTGGCAGCCTGGAGGACCTTCCTGCAAACGTACTTGAAGGTGACGGAAACTATGGTCTTTGGAGCTATCGGTGTCCACGGGGCGTAGCCGCCGGTAGACGTCGAGACCACGTAACCCCCGGCCATCGGTTCGGAATGAGAGGAAACGGCCAGCGTCCGGCTCTGCTTCCCGGCGCAATCGATCTCGTCTTGCATCGTCGCGGATCGGAACGGGGCACCGGACAGCGTTCTGACTGTTGCGTAATCAAACAGGGTAGAAAACGCAACCACATTGCCTTCCCGTTTGATCGTGGCGGGATCGACATAGACAGTTACTTCCCCGGCGCTGGCGGAAGTCACCTTGACCCATTCAGCCTGCGCTATCGCCGGGGTCAGCAGGGTGGCCAGGAGCAGAAACCTTTTCATGGTGGAATTCTGTTGTTGCGTCGAAGATATCACACACACTCAGTCTGAAGCCTCAGTCCGAAGACGCCGCCTCGCCAGCGCCGTGACCGGGAGGCTACCATCGGTGTGTATTATTGACGCAGTCATTCGCGAAACGGGGGCCGGCCATGCTTACACTCGAAGACGCACAACGCATCACCCTGGCGGCTCGCCGTGCGGCGACCGAAAACAACTGGAATGTGGTCATTGCCGTCGTCGATGACGGCGGCCATATGATTTCACTGGAGCGGATGGACGACACTCAGAAGGGCTCCGTCCGGGTTGCCGAACAAAAGGCCAGGACCGCGATACTTTTCAAGCGACCGACGAAGGCGTTCGAGGACATGGTATTGCAGGGGCGCCCGGTGATGATGACGATGCCGGACGTGATCTGCCTGGAGGGCGGGCTGCCCCTGATCCGCGACGGCGTTTATGTCGGTGCGATCGGCGTCTCCGGCGTCAAGTCGTCCGAGGACGGAATTGTCGCGGCGCAAGGCGCAGCCGCGCTGGGCGCATAGCCGCCATTCCGGCCGGTATCAGCGATCAGGCCTGGGCGCCCAGGTGTGCAATGGCATTGGCATAGTAATTGAGCGTTTCGATCTGCTCGGGCGCCGGGCGGAACAGGCCGTCTTCCTCCAGCACGATGCGGCGCAGGATCAGCATGCGCAGGCCGACACCGAAGGCGTAATCCTGGTCGTGGCGCGGGATGTAGATATGCGCTCCACCCGCCTCGAGTTCGCGCATGCAAGCATGGGCCGCCGCCTTCAGTTCGAGTTCGCTCAGGGCGTGCGCAGGATCCCGCGCCAGAATGCTGGACACCAGAGAGACCGGCAGCACCGGAATGACCCGGCCGATGGCATCCATCAGCCGTGCGGCGACGAGGCCTACTTCGGAACGCCGCTCTGCGTCGTTCAGCGCGGGGAAATGCAGGCCGCGCTCGCGCGCGTAGGCGCGCATCGAAAGTGGCGTTCCAAAATTTACGCAGGCATAGCCGAAGCGGTGCCAGCCGCCGCTCGCCACCTGCGACAGATTGCGCAGGAAAAACCCCGTGGCGATGGTCAGTCCGCGCAGCCGTCCCGGGCGCGGCGCTTCCGGATGCAGTTTGAGCAATTGGCTGCGGTCTTCCAGCACGCGGTCGTAATTGAGGCCGACGGGAATGAAGACCAGGTCGCGCCGACCATCCTCCTCGCGTTCGTCGAAGGTTTTCAGCATGTAGTCGAGCAGGCCGAATTTCGGCGGACGCAGGCGGCCGTCGACCGTCAGTCCGCCCTCGGGAAACACCGCCTGGGTGACGCCGGCTTCGGAGGCCATCTGCACGTAGCGGGAGAGCACCGCGCGGTAAAGCGGATCGCCTGAATTGCGCCGCACGAAATAGGCGCCCATGGCCCGGATCAACTGCTGCAGCGGCCAGATGCGCGCCCATTCGCCGACGGCGAAGGAAAGCGTGGCACGCTCGGCGGCGAGGAAAGCCACCAGAACGTAATCCATGTTGCTGCGATGATTGATGACGAAGACGATGGTCGACTTCGGGTCGATCCGTGCCAGTGCTTCTTCGTCCACGAAACCGATGCGCACGCGGTACAGCGCCCGCGCTGCCGCGCGCGCCAGCGCATAGCCGACGCGGTAATAAACATAGGCGTTGAACGAGGGCACGATTTCCCGTGCATAGCGATCGATGCGCCGCCAGATCTCGCTCAGCGCCTCGTTGCCGACCACGGCATGGGCGGCTGCCGCCGCCTGCACCTTCTGGTCGTGGAACAGCCGGTCGATCAGCACCTGGCGGCGGGTCAGCTTGAAGGAAGGCAGCTCGATGTTCAGGCGCACGCCGACCTGGTGGAGCACCAGCTTGATGCGGCGGCGGAAGAACCAGCGCATGCCGGGTACCAGCAGCAGCACCAGCACCGCCCACCCGGCAAAGCCGGCCAATATGACGAATGCCCAGAGCGGCACTGCGACCGTCGCGGTCATCCTGTGTGTCTCCTCCCCTTCGCCCGCTCGTCGACCGGACCGGGGTCGAATCCGCGTTGCATTTCCCGGGATCATAGCAGCCGGGGATTCTTGCCGTCGGCATCGTCGCCGTCCCGCCGGCGCCGACTTTCCTCCTGGCGGCTATTTCTTCGCCACGCGATTTCCGCTGCCGCCGGGCCGATTGCTGCCTGTTCTTTCCGCTACAGCCCGCGCTGCCACGGCGCACGCAATCCGGCTGCTTCCGGCATCGCGATGGCTGCGCGAATTTCGCCCAGCAGGCGCGGTTTTTCCGCGCCCAGCGTGCCTTTCAGCACCAGGCGATTGGAGACATGGTCGCTGCGGAACACCGTGCGCCTGAGTTCCAGCGCCGAGACGAAAGCTTCCATTTCCGCAAACAGTTCGCGCTGACTGCAAGGCTGCCATTCCGGGAATCCGGCGCGGAAGCGCTCTTCGCCCTGAGGAAAACTCACCACCAGCGTGGCCAGGTATTCCGGCTGCGTGGCGTTGGCCAGGCGCGCGGAATTTTCGGCGTGCTGCGGCGACAAGGTCCTGCCGCCGAGTCCGTTGAGGATCATAACCGAGCGCCTGATGCCGGCCTGCTGCAGCTTGTCGAGGGCTTCGCAGGTCGTGGAGAAGGTTTCGCCCTTGTTCACCTTCGCCAGTACCGCGTCATCGCCCGACTCGGCGCCGACATAGGCCATGGTCAGACCGGTAGCCGCCAGTTCCCTGAGTTCGTCGGCCGATTTCCTGCGCAGGTTGCGTGGCAGGCAGTAGCTGGAGACGCGGCGTACCGCCGGCAAATGCTCGCGTATCGCGTCGAGGATTTCCAGCAGGCGCCGGGTCGGCAGCACCAGCGCATCGCCGTCGGCGAGAAACACGCGGCGGATGTCGCTGCCGAAACGCTCGCCGCAGCGGCGTAGGGTCTCCAGGGTTTCCACCGCATCGCGGGCGCGGAATTTCTTCTGCGGCGCGGTGTACATCTCGCAGAACGTGCACTGGTTCCACGAGCAGCCGTCGGTCACCGGCAGGATCAGCGATTCCGCCTCGCTCGGCGGGCGGAAGACGGGATCGACGTAGCGGATCGGGAAGGCGGCGTTCATGTCGATGATTATCGCAGGCCGGCACAGGCTATGATCCGTCTCCCCGAATTCACTCGTTCCACTTCATGTCCTTTCCCGCTCTGGCTTTTGTCGATCTCGAAACCACGGGAGCCACGGTGACGGCTGACCGCATTACCGAAATCGGCATTGTCGAGGTCGATGAGAAGGGCGTGCGCGAGTGGTCCTGCCTGGTCAATCCGGGTACCCCGATTTCCGGCTTCATCGAGCGCCTGACGGGCATTTCCAACGCGATGGTGGCCGACGCGCCGGCTTTCGCCGAGGTTGCGGCGGAAGTCAGGGAGCGTCTCGATGGGCGGCTTTTCATCGCCCACAATGCGCGCTTCGATTACGGTTTCCTGAAGAACGAATTCAAGCGCGCCGGTCAGGATTTTCGCGCTACGGTGTTATGCACCGTGAAGCTTTCGCGCAAGCTGTTTCCGCAGCATGCCAGACACAACCTGGACAGCCTGATAGAGCGTCACGACCTCACCGTCAGCAGCCGGCACCGGGCCCTCGGCGATGCCCGGTTGATTCATCAGTTCTGGAGCCGGGTACAGGCCGAGGTGGCGCCGGAACTGCTGGCGCAAACCGTCAAGGCACTGACAGCGCGTCCGAGTCTGCCAGCCGGGCTCGACCCGGCGGCGATCGATGATCTTCCGGATGGCGCAGGCGTTTACTTGTTCTATGGCGAGAACGATCTGCCTTTGTATGTCGGCAAGAGCAAGGAATTGAAGAAGCGCGTGCTGGCGCACTTCGCCGCCGATCATGCGGCGGCCAGGGAAATGAATTTGGCGCAGCAGGTGCGGCGCATCGAGTGCATCGCAACCGGCGGCGAGATCGGCGCGCTACTGAAAGAGGCAGCGCTGATCAAGCAATTGCAGCCGATACATAACCGGGTCTTGCGCCGCAACGAGGAACTCTGCTTCTGGCAGTTGATCGAGGTGGGTGCCGGCGAGTGGCGGCCGCAGTTGTTGATGGCGAGCGATCTTGATTTCCGGCAGCAGGAGCACCTGTACGGGCCGTTCAAGAGCGCGAAGGAGGCCAGGCGCACCCTGACCGAACTGGCGAAGGAGCATCGTCTCTGTCACTCGTTGCTCGGGCTGGAGAAGGTCAAGCCCGGCAAGCCGTGTTTCGCGCACCAGTTGCAGCAATGCAAGGGTGCCTGCGTCGGCAAGGAGCCGATGTCATTCCACAGTGCGCGCCTGATGGCGGCCTTGAGCCGCCACCGACTTTCACCCTGGCTCTTTGCCAGCCCGGCATGGATCAGGGAGGGCGACGAAGTACACCTGATCGATCACTGGCGCCATCTCGGGACGGCGCACTGCGAAGCTGACCTGCACGAATTGCTCGATGTGCCGCCACCGGCTTTCGATCGCGATGCTTACCGGATCCTGCACAAGGCCCTCGACCGCATGATTC
>CAZYTN010000116.1:0-7439 GCA_964650115.1 uncultured Sulfuritalea sp. | reverse complement strand
CCTCGGGCATGTCGCCTTCTTCCTGCAGGCCCTTGATCAGGTTGCGCATGTTCGGTGTGTGGCCGTCTTCCTTGAACTTGTTGCGCAGGAAGTTGACGACCTTCCAGTGCTGATCGGTCAAGGTAATGCCGCAGGCCGCGGCGATGACTTGCACCGCTTCCTCGCTGAAATCCGGTTCCAGCAGGTAGCCATAATCGTCGACTTCCTTTTCAACGCCGTTGATGGTGTAGCTCATGGGGAATCTCCTCTAATTTAGTCACCCCTTCCCACGGGGAAGGGGCTGGGGGATGGGTGGTCTATTTCAGGCTTTGCCTGCGCATGGCCGCTAGGCCTTGCGCAGGTAAAACTCGTGAACACCGCGTCCGGATTCATGTGAAGACAGCAGTTCGGCAGCGCCGGCCTTGGCCCAGGACGTGATGTCGTCGGCCGATCCGGGGCAATCGCTGACCAGTTGCAGCACCTCGCCGGCCTTCATGCCGTCGAGCAGCTTTTTCGCCTGCACGATGGGGCCGGGGCAGGACACGCCACGCATGTCCAGCGTGACGTGGGCTATCAGCGTGGTGCTGGCGCCGCCGGCGCGCCGGATCATGTAGGCGCTTTTGTGGCCACCAAGCTTTTCGCTGCCGAGCACGACATTGCCGGTCACCTTGGCCCAGGAGAACAGGTCGTCCGCGGTTCCCGGACAGTCGGAAATCAGGCGCAGGATCTGGCCCGGCTGCAGATCGTCGATGAGCTTCTTCGCGCCCAGCAAGGGAGCCGGACAGGGCAGGCCGCAGACATCGAGAGTAACGGTGGCAACTTCAGACATGAGGTGTCTCCTTGTTTGGATTCGGTGATGGCTAGCCGCCGACGGCGACAACCGATTTATGGGGAATGAACAGGCCGCAGCCGAGCGCACGATGTCCGCCCAGACCGGCTTCCTGCACGGCCAGGGAATCAGCGGCACCGAGGCCATGCAACATCAGGCTGAAGCCGCGCAGCAGACCTTCGGCCGTGCGCAGCTCACGCGCCTTGCCGGTAATCAGCTGCGGTTTCAGGCCGCGCGCCGCCAGCAAGGAAGCACAACGCTCGAGAAACTCGATTTCATCATCTGTTCCGACGCTGACGAAATGCGAATAAACCACGCCACGGGCAGGAAACAGCGGACGCACAGTGCACTTGCCCAGCTTCAGGGCTATGCCATCCAGATCAAGTTGTGCGCCGGCCAGGAAGTCGGCGCTGGCGCTACGGTGAATCGGCAGGCGCAAGGCCATGCGACTGCGGCGACCCACGAACCGCACGCCATTGCCGCGTGCCAGACCCGACAGCGGCAGGATCCCGGCTTCCGGTTCTTCGTCGAACCAGGGCAAGGCACGCCGCACCGCCAGGGACAAGGCGCAGGCATGGTCGTCGTCCAGCGTTGCGTCTTCGAGCGCAAATACCACGTCGACCATCAGCGTTGAAGCCTCGTCCGGAGAGTAATTCAAACGTCGACTCCTTCCTTTTTGGCCCCGCCCGGCTGCGTTGCGGCCCAGGCGCAGAGCACCTTGCCCCAGCGCTCCGCGGTAGCCGGATCGATGTCGAAAATCGTGAAGCGGCTGCGCTCGCGGATGCGCGTGCGCAGCAAGGGCATGCCACCGGCCTCGAAGATGAACTGCTGCAGTTCGATCTCCTGGTTGCCGATGGGCACGCGAAATTTGTCGAGCGAAGTAACGGTATCCAATGGGGTTTCCTTTGGAGTCGGACTATGGCATCTGTGGCGGGTCAACAGCCATCACCGCGTGGGAGTGCAAGCATATAACCCTTTCGGGTAGGTGCAATTACCTGCCGGGAGTATGGTTTGTGCACCGCACACAACCCTATGATTGCATTATCGAGTTACCCCCGACCACAAGGAGCGAGACCATGGCCAAGCCCATGCACCCAACACCGAATCTGGATCAGCTGGAAAGCGGCCCCTGGCCGAGTTTCGTCACCGGCCTCAAGCGCCTGGCCAAGGACAAGAACTACGCAGTCGACATTCTCGGCCATCTGGAACATTCCTACCAGACCCGCAAGGGCTACTGGAAGGGCGGCACTGTCGGCGTCCGTGGTTACGGCGGCGGCATCATCCCGCGCTTCACCGAAATCAAGGACGCTGACGGCAAGCCGGTATTCCCGGATGCCGCCGAATTCCACACCCTGCGCATCATGCCGCCCCCCGGCATGCACTACAACACCGCGACGCTGCGCCAGTTCTGCGACATCTGGGAAAAGCACGGCTCCGGCCTGATCGCCTTCCACGGCCAGTCGGGCGACATCATGTTCCAGGGCGCCACCACGGAAAACGTGCAGAAGGCCTTTGACGAAATCAACGACATGGGCTTCGACCTCGGCGGCGCCGGCCCGGCCGTGCGCACCTCGATGTCCTGCGTCGGCGCATCCCGCTGCGAGCAGTCCTGTTACGACGAAGCCAAGGCGCACCGCGAAGTGCTCAACACCTTCCTCGACGACATCCACCGTCCCGCCCTGCCCTACAAGTTCAAGTTCAAGTTCTCCGGCTGCCCCAACGACTGCATGAACTCCATCCAGCGTTCGGACATGGCCGTGATCGGCACCTGGCGCGACAACATCCGCACCGACGAAGCGCTGGCCAAAAAATGGTTCGCCAAACATGGCATGAACGAACTGGTGAATGACGTCGTTGCCCGCTGCCCGACCAAGGCGATCCAGATCAAGGAATTCAAGGACGTTCGCAAGGACAGCCACCTGTCCAGCGTCGCCATCAACGACAGCCAGGCGCTGGAAATCGACAACAAGGACTGCGTACGCTGCATGCACTGCATCAACGTCATGACCGGCGCCCTGGCGACCGGCACGGACAAGGGCGCGACGATCCTCGTCGGCGGCAAGCGCACGCTGAAGATCGGCGACCTGATGGGTACCGTGGTCGTCCCCTTCATGCCGCTGAAGACGGATGAAGACTACGAGAAGCTGGTCGAACTGGGCCAGAAGATCATCGACTTCTTCGCCGAAAACGCCCTCGAGCACGAGCGTACCGGTGAAATGATCGAGCGCATCGGCCTGGTCAACTTCCTCGAGGGCATCGAGGTCGACATCGACGCCAACATGGTATCGACGCCACGCATGAATCCCTACGTGAATACCGTTGGCTGGGACGAGGAAGTCGCCAGGATCAACGCCAAAAAAGCCGCCGCCTGAGGAGATCGAGCATGAACGCACCCACCACCGCCGCCGCCCCGCTGCGCAAAGCCATCGAATGCGGCGTGCCGGACAACAAGCCGCACCTGCACCCGACCCTGCTGAAGAACTACGGCAACTGGAAGTACCACGACCGTCCCCGTCCCGGCGTGCTGCACCACGTCTCGCACACGGGCGATGAAATCTGGACGGTGCGCGCCGGCACCCAGCGCCAGATGGACGTCTGGACCATCCGCAAGTTGTGCGACATCGCCGACAAGTTTGCCGAAGGCTTCGTCCGCTTTACCATCCGCTCCAACATCGAGTTCATGGTTGCCGATCAGAAAAAGGTCGATCCGATGATCGCCGAGCTCGAAAAGAGCGGCTTCCCCGTGGGCGGCACCGGCAACTCGGTGTCGATGGTGTCCCACACCCAGGGCTGGCTGCACTGCGACATCCCCGGCACCGACGCCTCGGGCGTGGTCAAGTCGATGATGGACGAGCTCTACAACGAGTTCAAGCACGAAGAAATGCCCAACCGCGTGCACATGTCCACCTCCTGCTGCGAAATCAATTGCGGCGGCCAGGCCGACATCGCGGTCATCATCCAGCACACCAAGCCGCCCAAGATCAACCACGACATGGTCGCCAACGTCTGCGAGCGGCCCACCGTCGTGGCGCGCTGCCCGGTGGCAGCGATTCGTCCGGCACTGGTCAATGGCAAGCCCTCGCTCGAAGTCGATGAAAAGAAGTGCATCTGCTGCGGCGCCTGCTACCCACCCTGCCCGCCGATGCAGATCAACGACCCGGAGCATTCCAAGCTGGCGATCTGGGTCGGCGGCAAGAACTCGAATGCACGCGGCAAGCCTACCTTCATGAAGATGGTCGCTTCCGGCCTGCCCAACAACGCGCCGCGCTGGCCCGAAGTCAATGCCGTGGTCGGCAACATCCTGCGCACCTACAAGGCCGATGCCCGTCCCTGGGAGCGCCTGTCGGACTGGATCGACCGCATCGGCTGGCCGCGCTTCTTCGAGAAGACCGGTCTGCCCTTCACCAAGTACCTGATCGACGACTGGCGCGGTTCGCGTGCCAATCTCAACGCTTCGACCCACATCCGCTTCTAGGAAAACCTGCCCATGAAGATTGCAGTTTCGATCAACGAAGGCCCCTACCAGCATCAGGCCAGCGATTCCGCTTACCTGTTCTGCAAGGCCGCGCTGGAGAAGGGCCACGAGATTCGTCGCGTGTTCTTCTACAACGACGGCGTGAACAACGCGTCGTCCCTGACCGAGCCGCCACTGGATGACCGCAACATTGTCACGCGCTGGTCCAAGCTCGCCGCTGACCACAAGCTCGACCTCGTGGTTTGCGTCGCGGCAGCCCTGCGCCGCGGCATCCGCGACGAGAACCTTGCGCCCGGCTTTCGCATCTCCGGACTCGGCCAGCTGGTCGAAGCCGGCATCGAAGCCGACCGCCTCGTAACGTTTGGAGACTGACATGAGCGAAGGCACCATCAAAAAGTTCATGTTCGTCAATCGCAAGGCGCCCTACGGCACCATCTACGCGCTCGAGTCACTGGAAGTGGTGCTGATCACGGCCGCCTTCGACCAGGATGTCAGCCTCGTCTTCATGGACGACGGCGTGTTCCAGTTGAAAAAGGGCCAGCAGACCAAGGGCATCGAGAACAAGAACTTCTCGCCAACCTACCGTGCTCTGGACGGCTACGACATCGAGAAGCTCTACGTCGAAGCCGAAGCCCTGGCCGCCCGCGGCCTGAGCGAAGACGACCTGCTGGTCGACGTCACCGTCATGTCGCGCGCCGAACTGGGCAAGCTCATGGACGGGATGGACGTCGTCCTCAGCTTCTAACTTTCATGCTGCTATCGGCACCCCTGATGATGAAACACGCGAAAGGCGAATTGAAGGCCCGCCCCTCCCATCCTCCCCTCGCGCGGAGGCTTCTGGTCGGCTCGCTTTGCTCGACAATCACCAGTCACTCCGAACGCGTTATTTCACGCTAAGGGAAAGGAAATTCATGTTGCACATCGTCAATAAATCGTCCCTGGAACGCAACGCCCTGGAATCCTGCCTGCGGGTCATACAGGAAGGCGGCGCCATCCTGCTGATCGAGGATGCCGTGTATGCCGCGACCCGCGGCAATGCGGCCGAAAACCACCTGCGCGATGCACTGGCGCGCTTCAAGGTCTATGCCCTGGCGCCGGACCTCGAAGCACGTGGCATGGGCGATCGCGTCATGGAAGGCATCACCACCGTCGATTACGGCGGCTTCGTCGACCTCGTCACAGAACACAAGAACTGCCAGTCCTGGCTGTAAGCGCCACCTCATACCCCGTACATCACCCTTCACCAAGGAGACACTCATGTCCAGCATCGAAGTCAACGGCAAGTCCTACGAAACCGACGAAGAAGGCTATCTGGTCAACCTCGCCGAATGGAACGAGGATGTCGGCAACTACCTCGCGCAAACCGAAAGCGTCGAGATGACCGAGCAGCACTGGGAAGTCATCAACTTCCTGCGCGACTACTACAACGAATTCCAGATCGCCCCGGCCGTGCGCGTGCTGACCAAGGCCATCGGCAAGAAGCTCGGCCCGGAAAAGGGCACCAGCCAGTACCTCTACGACCTGTTCCCCTACGGCCCCGCCAAGCAGGCCTGCAAGATCGCCGGCCTGCCCAAGCCGACCGGCTGCGTTTGATCGGATGACCGCGTACAGAGGACAGAGGACCGGGAAAGCAGCCATCTGACATGTCACTACTTTTCGCTCTTCTGTTCTACGTCGCCACGCTCATTCTGGTGGGCGGCATTGCGTACAAGGTGTACGAGTACGCGCACACGCCGGCGCCGCTGAAGATTCCGACCACGCCAGCGCCGACGACGACGGGGGGCGTGGCCTTCCGCATGTTCCGCGAAGTGGTGTTTTTCGAAAGCCTGTTCAAGTCCAACTTGTGGATCTGGGCCCTGGGCTGGCTGTTCCACGTCGGCCTGGCCCTGGTGCTGCTGCGCCACTTGCGCTACTTCACCGAACCGGTGAATTTCATCATCGCCTTCATCCAGCCCTTCGGCATGTACGCCGGCTTCGCCATGGCCGCCGGCCTGGCCGGGCTCTGGGCGCGACGTTTCCTGGTCGAGCGCATCCGCTACATCTCGACCCCCTCCGACCACCTGATGCTGGCCCTGCTGCTGGGCATCGCCGTCACCGGTCTGCTGATGAAATTCGTCATGCATACCGACATCGTCGCCGTGAAGAGCTTCTTCCTCGGCCTGATGGTATTCGAGATCAACCCGCTGCCGGTGCATCCTGGCCTCTACCTGCACCTGGGCATGGTCGTGCTGCTGATGATCATCTTCCCGGTGAGCAAGTTGCTGCACGCCCCCGGCCTGTTCTTCTCGCCGACCCGCAACCAGGTCGACAACCCGCGCGAAACGCGTCACTTGGCGCCTTGGGCGGCCAAATTCGAGGCGAAGAACTGATCATGGCCGACGAAACCACCCCAGTCGCCGTAGCGCCAGCGCCATCCGCAAGGGATACCGCCCCCGGCTCCGCCGGAGGCATAACTTCTACGGCGCCAGCGGCCAAGGCCGCGCCTGCCAAGGCAGCGGAAAAGATCAAGGTGGTCGCCCCGGCCTTCCGCGAGTACCCGACCATCCCCGCCTTGCGCGCGGACGCAATGATCGACCCCGATCCCTATCTCGCCTCGGCTGCGCACAACGAGGCCATGGGCTTCCCCGGCACGCTGGTCGAGGGTTGGGAACAAAAGGCCGTCGCCAAGATGGGCGAACTGCTGGGCAAGTACCGCTCGCTCAAGGTGTACATGGATGCCTGCGTGCATTGCGGCGCCTGTACCGACAAGTGCCACTATTTCATCGGCACCGGCAATCCGAAGAACATGCCGGTGGCGCGCCAGGACCTGATGCGCTCGGTGTATCGCCGCTACTACACCCTGCCCGGCAAACTGTTCCCCAAGCTGGTCGGCGCCCGCGACATGACGAAGGACGTGCTCGACGACTGGTTCCGCTACTACAACCAGTGTTCCGAGTGCCGCCGCTGCTCGGTGTTCTGCCCCTACGGCATCGACACCGCCGAAGTCACCATGGCGGCCAAGGAAATCATGCACAGCGTCGGTCTCGGCCACAAGTATGTGAACGAGATCATCGGCAAGGTGCACAAGATCGGCAACAACCTCGGCCTGCCCGGCCCGGCGCTGGAAAACACGCTGGAAGGCCTGGAAGAGGACGTGCTGGAAGACACCGGCGCCGC
>CAZYTN010000115.1:0-7509 GCA_964650115.1 uncultured Sulfuritalea sp. | reverse complement strand
GTCCGGTGGTGTGAGAGGGCGACGGGAGCAATCCCGTCCCCTACTCGATTCCGCGGCGCTTAGCCGCGGACGGTATCCCCCAGTGGGATGGTACAGCAGATCTGCCGTCCGCTGTCCTCCTGGTTTGTCGCAACCCCACACGGGGTGTATTCTTCCGTCCAGAAGAACAACACGCTGATGCCGGAGGGGAGCCATGGCCACAAAGATTCTGATCGCCGATGACGAGCCGAACATCGTCATTTCGCTTGAGTTCCTGCTCAAGCGCGAAGGCTATGAGGTGGTGGTCGCCCATGACGGCGCGCAGGCACTGGAGCGGATCCGCAGCGAGCGGCCGGACATGGCAATTCTCGATGTCATGATGCCGCATCGCAACGGCTTCGAGGTCTGCCAGGATCTGCGCCAGGATCCGGAGTTCAAGGATTTGCGGATCATGATGCTGACCGCAAAAGGGCGTGATACCGAGGTCTCCAAGGGACTCGCACTGGGTGCCGACGTGTATATGACCAAGCCGTTTTCGACCCGGGACCTGATCGCCAAGGTCAAGGCATTGATCGACAGGGCCTGAGCGTCGGCCCTGGCTTAGCGAGTCAATCGCATCGTGAGTTCCCGCGCCAAGCTTGTCGCCGCCGTCGCAGTCGCCTGCGCGTATCTGGTGGCGGTGCTGGCCGCGGTATTCTTCGTCACCGGTTCCGGACTGGAGGGCCAGGAACAGGCTGCGGCGGAGGCCGTGCTGGATCGCCGTCTGGGCGCCGTGCTGATGATCGTGTTCATCGCCTGCGTCTTCCTCTTCCTCATCCTGCGCGCCGCGCACGAATTTCTGGTGCTGTCGCCGGCGCGGGCTGCCGAGGAGGCAGCGGCGATGCTGGAACAACCGGCGACCCGCCTCAGCCTGCGGGGCAGTGGTGAACTGCAGGCGCTGATCGGTGCCGTCAATCGCCTGGCGCAGCAGCATCAGGCGCGCGATGAGGAGATAGATGCGCGCATCCGCGCCGCCAACGCGGCGGCGGAAGCGGACCGCAACCGCTTCGCCGTGCTCATGTCCGAGCTCGCGCAGGGCGTCATCGTCTGCAACATGGACGGCCGCGTGCTGCTCTACAACAGGCGCGCGCGCGCGTTGTTCGCCGGTGCGGCGGGACACGGCATGGCGGCGCTGGGTCTGGGGCGTTCGATTTACGGCATCTTCGACCGACATCTGATTGCCTATGCGCTGGAGAACTTCGATGCGCGGCGCAGCGCGCACCGCCATTTCGTTGCGGTGACGGAATCGGGCCGCCTGCTGCGCGTGCTGGTTGCGCCGATCCCGGAGGCCGGCGCCACGGCGGCAGCGGGGGAGGCGCCGAAAACGGCAATCGGCTTCTCCGGCTACATGACGATGATCGAGGACATGACCGAGACCTTCGACAGCGAGTCCATGCGCGACCGACTGCTGCAGGATCTGACCGAGAGCAGTCGCGGCCCGGTGGGCAATCTGCGTGCCGCCGCGGAGACGCTGTACGACTACACCGACATGAGTGCGGAGGATCATCAGCGTTTCATTGCTGTCGTTCGCGATGAAGCCGAGGGGCTCGCCACAAGGGTCGAGGCCGCCGCGCGGATGTTTGCGGCGGTGCTCAAGTCGCGCTGGCCGCTGGAAGAAATGCTCGGCGCCGATCTGCTGACGGCGGCCCGCCGCCGCATTGCCGATCGTTGTGCCCTGCAGGTAAGCATCGAGGATGTGGACGCCGGGGTGTGGATCAAGGTCGATGGCTTTTCCATGCTGCAGGCGATGACCTACTTCGCCGCGCGCCTGCGCGACGAATACCAGATTCGCGACCTGAATCTGCGTCTCAGCCGGGACGGCGCGATGGCGCATATCGACCTGATCTGGTCCGGCGTATTCATGAGCACCGAGACCGTGATGCAGTGGGAACTCGATGCGCTGACGGTGGCCGGGGAGTCCTCGCCGCTGACGGTGCGCGACATCGTCGAGCGCAATGGCGGCGAAGTGTGGTTTCAGCGCGACCACGCGTCCTACCGGGCCTTCTTTCGCTTCCTGCTGCCTGCCATCAGTGCACAGGATGCAGTGGTCACCGCGGCCGGTGTGGCGCTGGCGGACAGCCGCCCCGAGTTCTACGACTTCGATCTGTTCAAGAGCGAGGAGACCGACCTGGCGCTGGATGATCGTGTTCTCGCGCAACTCGCGTTTACCGTCTTCGACACCGAAACCACCGGCCTCGAACCCTCGGCGGGTGACGAGATCATCCAGATCGGCGCGGTGCGCATCGTCAATCGCCGCCTGCTGCGCCACGAAGCCTACGAGCAGTTGGTCGATCCGCAGCGCAGCCTGCCGCTGCAATCGGTGAAGATCCACGGCATCACGGCCGAAATGCTGGCCGGCCAGCCGCCGATCGCGCTGGTGCTGCCGGTTTTTCGCGCCTTCGTCGCCGACACCGTGCTGGTGGCGCACAACGCCGCCTTCGACATGCGCTTTCTCGAATTGAAGGAAGGCGCCACCGGCATACGCTTCGATCGCCCGGTGCTGGATACCTTCCTGCTTTCCGCCGTGCTGTTCCCGAACCAGGAAACGCATCGACTGGAAGCCATCGCCGAACGTCTCGGCGTCTCCGTGATGGGACGCCACACGGCAGTCGGCGATGCCATCGTCACCGCCGAAGTTTTCCTCAAGATGTTGCCGCTGCTGGCCGACAAGGGCATCCGCACCCTGGGCCAGGCGCGCGAGGCCAGCGAGAAAACCTACCATGCCCGCATCACCTACTGACGGCCGCCTGTTGGACGCGGTGTCGGTCAATCTCAATACGACGCTGTGCAGCCTGCCGTTGGCGCCGCCGGTGGTGCTGGATCCCGCGACTTCCGTGCGCGAAGCGCTGCGGGCCATCGACCAGCGCGGCGCCGAGGCGGCGGTGATTGTCGATGGCGCCAGCTCGGTGCCACTGGGCATCGTCACCTTGCGCGATGCGCTGCGCTGCATCGTCGATGAGGACTGCGACCTGGCCGGGCCGATCGCCGCCGTCATGACCGGCGGGCTGGCCAGCCTGTCGGCGGACGCCACGGTGCATCAGGCCACCGTGCTGATGTTCCGCCGCGGCATGCGCCACCTGATCCTGACCGGGGCCGACGGGCAGCTCTTCAACGTGGTCTCGCAGGGCGATCTGTATGGCATGCAGGCGGCCGATTCTGCCAGCCTGGCCAACGCCATCCTGGCGACGCGCAGCATCGCCGAACTGGCGGCGCAGACGACTGCCGTGCGGCGTTTTGCCGCGCGTCGCCTGGCCGAGGGCAGCGGCGCCGAGGCATTGTGCGAGTGGATCTCGGCGCTCAATGATCTGATCGCCCTGCAGGCCATCGACCTGGTCGAAGGCGAATTCGATCTGCCCTATGTGCCCTGGTGCTGGATCGTCTTCGGCTCCGAAGGCCGCCTCGAGCAGACGCTGTTTACCGATCAGGACAACGGCATCGTCTTCGCGGCGACATCGGGCGGCGAGGCGGAAGAGCTGCGTCAGCGCTTCCTGCCCTTCGCCAAGGCTGTGAATGTCGCGCTCGACGCCTGCGGCTTTCCCCTCTGCGCCGGGCAGGTCATGGCGAGCAACCCGGCCTGGTGCCTGTCGCTGGACGAGTGGAAGCGGCAGTTCGGCAGCTGGATCTCGGTCCCGGAACCGGAAGCCCTGCTCAATGCCAGCATCTTTTTCGACTTCCGCCCGCTCTACGGACGCGAGGAGCTGGTGGCCGAACTGCAGCACTGGCTGCTGGGCAAGGTCAAGGGCAATGCCGCCTTCATCCGCGCAATGGCCGTCAACGCGCTGGCGCAGGAGCCGCCCCTTTCCTGGTGGCGCGACTTTCGCCTGAGCGGCGGCAAGGAGTTTCCGCACACGCTGGACCTCAAGGGCCAGGGCATTCGCATCTTCGTCGATGCTGTCAGGATATTGGCGCTGGCGCACGGCGTGGCGCACACCAACAGCATCGAGCGCCTGCGCGGCGTGCGCCAGGCCCTGGCCATGCCGGTCGAGGAGGCGGCAGCGATGGTGGCGGCCTTCTACCAGATCCAGCGCCTGCGCCTGCAGAACCAGGTGTCCGGCGAGTTTCCCGCGGCCGCCAACCGGCTCAACCCGGATCGCCTGCACCGGCTCGACCGGCAGATCCTCAAGGAAGCCTTTCGCCAGGCGCGCACGCTGCAGCAGAGACTGCGCCTGGATTTCCTCGGTTAGCGCCGGGCCGGCGGGCCCGTGTGCGGCCAGCGTTCATTCATCGCGGTCGCGCGCCGCCGTGGCGCCAGCGCCGACTTTCCCGCGTGCCCTCTGCCTGGGGGTGGCGCTGTCACGCGGCGGACGCGGCGCATGGCCATGATGCGGGACCGCCTGAATGGCGCCGCTTTCGTCCAGGCGCTCCCGCTCGGCTTCCCGTACCAGCCACCTGCGCAGGAATGCCACGGCCGGACGTTGCGCGCCGGCTTCGGGCGTCGTCACGTAATACGCATAGCGCGACGGGATTGATTGCGGGAATGGCATCGCCAGCCGGCCCACCGCAATGTCGGCGCTGACCAGTGGGCGCGCCGCGAGGGCGACGCCATGGCCGGCGATGGCGGCTTCCACGGCCAGGGCCGCATCCTGGAAGCGCGGACCGCGATCCTGTCCTTCGAGGTCGCCGACCCCGGCCATGGCCAGCCACTGCGACCATCCCGGACGCTCGTCGAAATCCGCTACCGTCGCATCGTGGATCAGGGTATGCCAGCGCAGGTCGGCCGGTACGCGCAGCGGATGTTCGCCCGAGAGCAGGGCCGGACTGCATACCGCCACATAGGCGGGGGAAAACAACGGCTCGACGATGCAGCCGGGATAGGCGCCGCGGCCGAAGCGGATCATCAGGTCATAGGCCGGGACCGCCGGCGACGCCAGACCGATCCCCGTTCCCGCATCCCGGTTATCCACCGCGACCAGGCTGCTCGACAGGCGCAAGTCGACGTCCGGATGCGCCCGCGAAAAGTGGCCGAGACGGGGAATCAGCCAGCGGGCGGCAAACGATGGGGGAGCGCATACCGTCACCACGCCTCCGGAATCGCGCATTCGCACGGCGTCGACTGCCGCTGCCAGGCAAACGAAACCTTCCTTGAGCTTGGGCAGCATGGCCTCGCCGTCGGCGGTGAGTGTGAGGGAACGGGTCAGGCGCCGAAACAGCGTCAGGCCGAGAAATTCCTCCAGCACGCGAATCTGATGGCTGATTGCGGTTGGCGTCACCGCAAGCTCGCCGGCCGCTTTCTTGAAACTCAGATGCCGTGCCGCCGATTCGAAGGCGCGCAGGGAGTTCAAGGGAGGAAGTCGTTGGGCCATGGGTGAGAAAAACTTATTCGTCACATGAATATTAATCGCTTGTTGCGACGCAGCATGATCGATATCGTAGCGCCATGTTGGATTCTAGATTGAAATCACTTCAGGCAAGGAGATTTAACCATGAGCAAAATTATTCTATTCCTAGCGGCAGCGATAGCCAGTTCGGGAGTGTTCGCCGACCAAAAGCGGTTTCATCCGACGCGGGACGGTGCGGGCTACGAAGCAAGGCTGCGCCAGGTCGGCATCCCCCAGTCCGGTGGCATGGTCTGGCCGGTGCTGGATACGCGCGACGGAAAGTCGTCCGCGGTCGTGTTGCAAGCGTCGCGGCCCGCAAACGACATACGTTCCGCGGAAAAAGCGGCAATCCGGGCCAAACCCGCGGTGTGAGTTCGTGCCGGGCCCGGCGACGTTACGCTGTCCGGGACGGCGCGTACTGCTCGGCGGCGGTTGCCCGCCGTCCCGCCGGCGCCGACTTTTTGCCGGGTCAAGGCGCGGCAATTACCATTTGTGCCTGCTCGCCCAGGCCTTCGACGCCAAGCCTGACCCTGTCGCCAACCTTGAGGAAGCGGCCGCGGCCGATGCCGACGCCCTGCGGCGTGCCGGTGCAGATCACGTCGCCGGGCAAGAGCGTCATGAAGCGCGAGACATAGCTGACGATTTCGGCGCAGGAAAAGATCATGTCGGCGGTGCTCGAATCCTGCATGCGCTCGCCATTGACATCCAGCCAAAGGCGTAGCCGCTGCGGGTCGGCAACCTCGTCCCTGGTCACCAGCCAGGGGCCGATGGGGCCGAAGCTGTCGCAGCCCTTGCCCTTGTCCCACTGGCCGCCGCGTTCGAGCTGGAAGGCGCGCTCGGAGACGTCGTGGAACACGCAATAGCCGGCGACGTGGTCGAGCGCCTTGGCCACGGATACCTGCCGGCTTTCCTTGCCGATGATGATGCCGAGTTCGACTTCCCAGTCGAGCTTGGTGCTGCCGATGGGCATCACGACAGGATCATCGGGGCCGCTGATGCAGGTGGTGGCCTTCATGAACACTACCGGTTCGGTCGGAATCGGCATCTTCGCCTCCAGCGCGTGGGCGCGGTAGTTGAGGCCGATGCCGACGATCTTGGAGATGCCGGTGAAGGGTACGCCGTAGCGCGGCGTGCCGCGCACTTGCGGCAAGCTGGCAGGATTGATGGCGCGTAGCCGCTTTTGCCCGGCGGCGGAGATTTCGTTCCAGCCGATCCCGACGGCATGGCCGGACAGATCGCGCAGCGTACCGTCGCGAGCAATCAGGCCGGGCTTTTCGCGCCCCTTGGCGCCGTAGCGGACGAGTTTCATGCTGTCTCCTTTTCAGGGTGCGGACTTCTGCTTCTTGCCGCGCCAGATCGCGTCCGGCTGCTGCTCCAGGGTTTCTGCCAGCAAGCGCAGGGCGTCGGCGGCGCGGGCGATTTCCTTCAGCGCGGCATTGACGTTGTCGACCGTCGGCGATTCCTGTTCGGTCAGCTTGCGCACCGCGCCGGCGGCCCTGGCCAGTTCCTCGCTGGCCTGCGTCATGCCGGCCACCATGCGCGAATCGGACCGCGCCAGGTCGGCGACGCGGTCGGCCGCGGTGTCGAGCTTGGCCAGTGCGGCCTGCGCCGCCAGCAGCGCCTTGTTCATCTCGGCCAGGTTGTCGCGCACGTCCTTGAGGATCGGGCCGCCCTGGGCATCGAAGCGCCGGGCGAGCGATTCGAGGTGGCGCAGCGTCGCGTCGAGACGTTTCGGCAGTTGCTGCGTCGCCTGCGCCGACATCAGCTGCTTGACCGCGCTGCCGATGGCTGCCACGTCGGCAAGGAACTGGTCCATAGGGAAGCCTTCGAGCTTGCTGGTCAACTCCTGCACCGCGGTGCGGATGGTCGGAATCTCGCTGAGCCCGGGATCGAGCGCGGCGAAGATTGCCGGTTTGTCCGGATGGAAATCGAGGTCGACGTAAAGCTGGCCGGTGAGCAGGCTTTGCAGCCGCAGCCGGCCGCGCAGGCCGCGTTCGACCAGCTGACGGACGGTGGTGCGGTCGCGCAGATCTATATTTTCGCCACCGTGGGTGTGTACGACATGGGGCTGCACTTCGATCATGACTGGCACCAGGAAGCGATGGCTCTGAGGGTCGAGACCGAGCTGGATCTGCTTGACAGTGCCGACCTTGACGCCGAGGAAGACCACCGG
>CAZYTN010000114.1:0-7534 GCA_964650115.1 uncultured Sulfuritalea sp. | reverse complement strand
TTCATCAAGCTCGGCTTCAAGCTCGGCTTTGGCGGCGCCATGACCTTTCCGCGCGCCAATCGCATCCGCGAGCTGGCCGCGACCTTGCCGCTCGATGCCATCGTGCTCGAAACCGATGCGCCGGACATTCCACCGGAGTGGAAAGTCGGCGCCCGCAACACGCCGGATCAGTTGCCGCGCATTGCCGTGACGCTGGCCGGCCTGCGCGGCATTACCGTCGACGAAGTCGCCGAGGCCACCACGCGCAACGCGACGGCGGTTCTTCCCGGGCTGACACGGATACATTAGACTCTTTCCACCCCCACAACCCACTTCAAACAGGAGCCATCATGAGTACAACCGTAACCCTGCGCGGCACTCCGCTTCGCGTCGAAGGCGATCTTCCCGTTGCCGGAGCCAAGGCCCCGGATTTCAAGCTGACCAGCGGTTCGCTGGCCGATGTTTCGCTCAAGGACTTCGTCGGCAAACGCAAGGTGCTGAACATTTATCCGAGCATCGATACGCCGACCTGTGCCACCTCGACCCGCAAGTTCAACGAGGCCGCCGCCAAGCTGACCAACACCGTCGTGCTCTGCGTTTCCGGCGACCTGCCTTTCGCCGCCAAGCGCTTCTGCGACATGGAGGGTCTCGCCAATGTTTCCCATCTGTCGACTTTCCGCAATCCAGAATTCATGAAGGCGTGGGGTGTCGCCTTTGCCGAAGGTCCGCTGCTCGGTCTTACGGTGCGTGCCGTGGTCGTGCTCGACGAGAACGACAAGGTGCTACACAGCGAAATGGTGCCGGAGATCGCGCAGGAGCCGAATTACGATGCGGCACTGAAGGCGCTGGGCTGATCCGGGCCTCGATTCGGCGTGCCGCCCGCGCCGACTATTGAAGTAAGAACGGGAGCCGCGGCTCCCGTTTGTTTGACGGGTGTGGGTAGGCCTGGTTTTATCTGGATCACTGACGAAACAACCCATCCAGCGCATTTCGCATCAAGGTAACCATTGCCGGATGGAACGGGTCGTGCCCGGCTCCGACGGCCAGCTGGAACGTGCTTCCGACACACGCCTGTTGCGCGAGGCGCGTCCGTTCGACGGGGCACACCCTGTCCAGTTCGCCGTGCAAAAATGCGACCGGAAATCCGCTCAGGCTGGCGCAGGCCTCGATGACTTTGGCATCGCCGAGCCAGCACTGATTCACCAGATAATGGCTTTGCACGCGATAACGCAGGCAAAGTGCGCGCAGGGCAGCGGCATCGGGCACCTGGCCGGGAGCCGCTGCGCTCAATGTCCGCTCCCAGTCGTACCAGCGTTGCGCGGCAGACATTTGAGCATCCCCGATGTCACCGGTAAAGACTTCGTGCAACCAGGCCAGCAGATCGTGTCGCCGCCCGGGCGGTGCGGCCCCGGCAAAGTTCAGCCAGGCGTCCGGGAACTCGCTTGCCGCATCCTGGAAAAACCAGCGAATGTCGTCCGCTCCGGCAAGGAACAAGCCGCGAAGCACGACGCCCGACACATCGCCGCGGTATCCGGCCGCGTAAGCCGCGCCCAGCGTCGCACCCCAGGAACCCCCGACCACCAGCCAGCGGCTGATGCCCAGATGCCGGCGCAGGAGGTCGATATCTTCCAGCAGATGCGCTGTCGAATTATCCATGACATAACCAGGGGGATTGCTGAGCCCGCTGCCGCGCTGATCGAACTGGATGATCCGGAAACGCGCCGGATCGAAAAACCGGGCCTGCTGCGGCGAACTGCCCGAGCCCGGCCCGCCGTGGATCACGACCGCCGGGATGCCGTCGGGGCTTCCGCGCTGCGTGTAATGAACGCGGTGTCCGCCGGAAACCGGCAGCCAGGCTTCATCGAACGGGGGCGAGACCGGGTACAGGGCGGGGTGACCGGTGCTGTCCATGCTTGGCGAAATCACGATAGGGAATGGTAGCGGGCAGAAAGTGCTTTGGCCTGAACGCGGTACTGTTCATGAAAATCATTAGATCAATCTGAGCGAATAGCTGAGGTGCTTGAGGCTTAAAGCTGTCACTATGCACTCGGAGCATGGCTGACGGATGCCAGCCTTAACGTGCTGAAGCGGCCTTCTCTCAGGTTGCTCAAGCCTGTACCTTAACCGAAAACCCTATAAGGAGATTCACCATGCAATGGCAAACCCCCAAGGCTTGCGATTTCCGCTTCGGCTTCGAAATCACCATGTACGTTGCTGCACGCTAAAGCGGGCAGTCAGCGTCGAAAGCCCGCCACCCGGCGGGCTTTTTTACTTTCTTTACCGATCCGCTTCAGCGGCGGATCCTGAATCATGCAAATAATCGTACTCGGAGCTTCCGCCGGCGGCGGCTTTCCTCAATGGAACTGCAACTGCAGCAATTGCGCCGGCCTGCGCAATGGCACAGTGAAGGCGGTTGCCCGCACGCAATCATCCATCTGCGTCAGTGGCGACCAGTGCCAGGACTGGGTGCTGCTCAACGCGTCGCCGGATATCCTGCAGCAGATCAAGGCCACGCCGGAGCTCCAGCCCGGCCGGGCATTGCGCGACACGGGCATCGCCGGCGTGCTGCTGGTCGATGGCCAGATCGACCACGCTACCGGCCTGTTCATGTTGCGCGAACAGAAGCAACGGCTGCCCCTGTGGTGCACCGACCCCGTTTTCGAGGATCTGACCCGCGGCAACCCTATCCTCAAGGTGCTGGAGCATTACTGCGGCACGGAACGGCAGGCGATTGCGCTCGACGGCGCGACCTTCGAAATTGGCAAGGTGCCGGGAATCACATTTTCCGCGCTGCCGCTGAGCAGCAAGGCCGCACCCTATTCGCCGCACCGCGAACATTCCGTGGCTGGCGACAACATCGGCCTGACCATCACCGACAAGGCATCCGGCAAGAAGCTGTTCTATGCGCCGGGACTCGGCGCCCGCGACGACGCCGTGTTCCGCCGCATGTGCGACGCGGATTGCGTGCTGGTCGACGGCACCTTCTGGACCGACGACGAGATGATCGGCTGGGAACTCAGCACCAAGACCGCGCGCGACATCGGCCATCTGCCGCAGTCGGGCGACGGCGGCATGATGGACTGGCTGGACGAACTGCCGCCGCATGTTCGCAAGATCCTCATTCACATCAATAACACCAACCCGATCCTCGACGAGAACTCAAGCCAACGCGCCGAACTTTCGCGACGCGGTATCGAAGTCGCCTACGACGGCATGCGCATTTCCCTCTGACGCTCATGGCTTCGACTGCCACCCTCAAATCATGAAACGCTTGCACCTTTGCCTGGCCATGAGCGAGCAAGTTCGGCCCGCCCCCCTTCGCCCCCCTCGCGGGGGGTTACTGATCAGCTCGCTGCGCTCGACGTCACCAGCGACCCATCCTGTTGTTTCACGTTAACCTCATGAAAGCAATCCCATGATCCGAGCCGATATCCTTGCCGAATCCTCCGCCGCCGACGATGGCCGCGCGCCATGGACGCGGGCCGAATTCGAGGCCCAACTACGCGAGAAGGGCAAGGTGTATCACATCTTCCATCCCTTCAACGTCATGCTGAATACGGGCAAGGCGACGCCGGAACAGATCCGCTTCTGGGTGGCCAACCGCTTCTATTACCAGATTGCAATTCCGGTGAAGGATGCGGCGATCATGTCCAACTGCCCCGACATTGGCGTTCGTCGCGGCTGGGTGCAGCGCATCCTCGACCATGACGGCTTCGAGTACGGTCTGCCGAATGGCGAAAAGATGCTCGACGAGGGTGGCATCGAAGCCTGGATCCGGCTGGGCATCGCCACCGGATTGAATCGGGAGGAAATCGTCGATTTGCGCCATGTCTTGCCGGCCGTGCGCTTCGCCGTCGATGCCTACATCAACTTCGCCCGTCGCGCCCCCTGGCAGGAGGCGGTATGCTCGTCGCTGACCGAGCTCTTCGCGCCCGACATCCACAAGCAGCGCCTCGCCACCTGGCCGGAGCACTATCCGTGGATCGAGTCCGCCGGCCTGCAGTATTTCCGCAACCGCACCAGCCAGGCGCCGCGCGACGTGATCCAGGGATTGAACATCACGCTGGATTACTTCAGGACGCGTACGATGCAGGAGCGGGCCCTGGAAATCCTGAAGTTCAAGCTCGACATCCTGTGGGCCATGAACGATTCCATGGGTCAGCACTACGGGATCAGCGCATGACATCTGCCGCCACACTGCAGCCGGACAGTCGGCCCCGCGTCGGGGCGGGCTTCCGCCTGCAATGGGAAGCCGCGCAGGATTGCCATGTCCTCCTGTATCCAGAAGGCATGGTCAAGCTCAACCAGAGCGCGGGGGAAATCCTCAGCCGGTGCAGTGGCGAACTGACGGTCGCGGCACTGGTGGCCGACCTCGAGGCCAGCTTCCACACCGCCGGCCTGATGGACGATGTGCAAGCGTTTCTGCAGATCGCGCGGCAGCAGAAATGGGTGGTCTGGGAATGAATAGCCCTGATTCGGCGATCGCTTCCATGGCGACAGATACCCGCCGGGGAGAACTCAACCCGCCCTTGTGGCTGTTGGCCGAGCTGACCTATCGCTGTCCGCTGCATTGCGTGTTTTGCTACAACCCCGTGGAGTTTGCCAGCCACACGGAGGAATTGAGCACCGCCGACTGGCTGCGCGTGCTGCGCGAGGGGCGCGCCATGGGCGCCGTGCAATGCGGCTTTTCGGGAGGCGAGCCGCTGCTGCGCGATGACCTCGAAGTACTGGTCGCCGAAGCCCGCCAGTTGGGTTATTACACCAACCTGATCACCTCCGGCGTCGGCCTGACCGAGGCCCGTGCGGCAGCACTGAAGCAGGCCGGCCTGGATCATGTCCAGCTTTCCTTCCAGGACTCGACGCGCGAAATCAACGACCTGGTCACCCGCACCACCACCTTCGGGCTCAAACAGAAAGTGGCGCGCAGCATCGAAGCCAACGGCTGGCCGATGGTGATCAACGTGGTGATCCACCGGCTCAACATCGAGCACATCGGCCGCATCATCGAAATGGCTGCCGACCTTGGCGCCGAGTACCTCGAACTGGCGAATACGCAGTACTACTCCTGGGCGCATATCAACCGGGACCAGTTGCTGCCGACGCGTGAGCAGCTGATACGCGCGGAACAGGAAACCGATCGCTGGCGCGAAAAGCTCGGCGACAAGATGCGCATCTTCTTTGTCAGTCCCGACTATCACGAGGCCAGGCCGAAGAAGTGCATGAACGGCTGGGGCAACATCTTCCTCACCATCACGCCCGATGGAACCGCGCTGCCTTGCCATACGGCGCGCATGCTGCCCGGCCTGACTTTCCCCAACGTGCGCGACATGGGTCTGAAGGAGATCTGGTTCGACTCCGAAGGATTCAACCACTACCGCGGCACCGGCTGGATGAAGGAACCCTGCGCCAGTTGCGAAGACAAGGAGAAGGATCTCGGCGGCTGCCGCTGCCAGGCCTTCCTGCTGTCCCAGGATCCCGACGTGGCCGACCCGGTCTGCCCCAAGAGTCCCCATCATCACCTGGTCGAGTCCATCGTCGCCGCCGCGGATACCCGGGCGGCCAGTGGCGCCGATGCCGCCGCGCCGTGGGGGGCCGGACAGAATGTTCATCCGCTGATTTTCCGGGGCCCGAAGGAATCGCTCAGCCTGACCGCCGGAGCGCAAAACGTGGGGCCAGGCAAGCAGAACCGCTAGGCCAGACCATCGCGCCAGATCAGACTCGTGCCCCCGTATCTGCGCGCCCTGCGGTCCCGTGATTTCCGGATCTATTTTGCCGGCCAGACGATATCGCTGGCCGGAACCTGGATGCAGCAGGCCGCCCTGCTGTGGCTTGCCTACCGTCTGTCGGACTCGCCCTTCATGCTTGGGGCCATCGGCTTTGCCAGCCAGATTCCGATCCTGATCTTCGGCGCCTTGGGCGGGGTCTGGATCGATCGCGTCGACCGCAGGCGGCTGCTGATGTGGACCCAGGCCCTGTCGCTGCTGCAGTCCCTCCTGCTGGCGGGTCTGACCTGGTTGGAACTTGCCTCCCCCGGGGTGCTGCTGCTGCTTGCGTTCTCGCTCGGGTGCCTGAATGCCATCGACGTTCCCGCGCGTCAAACGATCGCCGCCCAGCTGGTCGAGCATCCGGACGACCTGCAAAACGCCATCGCGCTGAACTCGATCGTGATCCAGCTGGGACGATTCGTCGGGCCGGCACTCGCCGGCGTCGTGGTCGCCGCCGGCGGCGAGGCGGCGTGCTTCCTGCTCAATACCTGCTCATACCTCGCCGTGCTCGCGGCACTGGCCGTGATCCGCACCAAGTTCACAACGGGCAAGCCGGCCCCGACCTGGCAGGCCCTGACCGAGGGCCTGCGCTACATACGGCGGCATCCTCGCATACGGCTTTCGCTTTTCCTGGTCGCTGCGACCAGCTTTTTTGCCATGCCGTACACCGTACTGATGCCGCTGGTTGCCCATCAGGTCTTCGGCGGTGACGTGCGTACCTACGGCGCGCTGGTTGCAAGTGTCGGCGCCGGCTCGCTGCTTGCGACGCTTGTTCTGGCCAGCCTTGAGAATACACAAGGCCTGAAGGCCTGGATCGGCCCCGCCGCCGGCAGCGTCGGAACCTGCCTGTTGCTGCTGGCGGCAACGTCGGCAATCCAGTTTGCCTATGTGATATTGCCGATACTGGGCTTTGGCGTAATCATCGTTTTTGCCGGCAGCAACACCATGATACAGATGCAGGTCGAGGATCGGTTCCGCGGCCGTGTGATGGCGATCTATGTGATGGCATTTCTCGGCATCGCCCCTTTGGGCAGCCTTGCTGCAGGGACGCTGGCGGAACTGATGGGAGTCCGCTTTGTATTGTCGATGTTCGGTTTGCTTGTTGTGGTCGCAGGCGTTGCTTATCACCGCGCCAGTGCTGCTTTCAATTCCGACTGAATATGACGAGCATGCCAGCTCCGCATACAGACGGAATGACTGCTTTGCCAACTTTCATGTCCGGCAATTTTGTCGGCGTGTCACCGACGCCGACTTTTGAAGTGTTGAAGTAAATACGGGAGCCGCGGCTCCCGTTTTTTACGCCGACGCCTTGTTGGCGCGCTTGCGTTCGATTTCCGTGAGGAAGCGCTTGCGCAGGCGGATCGACTTCGGGGTGATCTCGACCAGTTCGTCGTCGGCGATGAATTCGACGGCGGATTCGAGCGTCATCAGGATCGGCGGCACCAGGCGCACGGCTTCGTCGGTGCCGGAGGAGCGCACGTTGGTAAGTTGCTTGCCCTTGATCGGATTGACAACCAGGTCGTTGTCGCGACTGTGGATGCCGATGATGATGCCTTCGTAGAGCGGATCGCCGTGGCTGACGAACATGCGGCCGCGATCCTGCAGTTTCCACAGGGCATAGGCGACAGCGGCGCCGTCATCTTGGGAAATCAGCACGCCGTTGCGGCGCTCGGCCATGATGCCGGCCATCGGACCGTAGTCGTCGAAGATGTGGCTGGCCATGCCGGTGCCGCGCGTCAGCGTGAGGAATTCGCCCTGGAAGCCGATCAGGCCACGGGCCGGAATGCGGT
>CAZYTN010000113.1:0-7562 GCA_964650115.1 uncultured Sulfuritalea sp. | reverse complement strand
TGCTGCGTTTCCATCTCAAGGACTTGCGCATCGCGCCCAAGCTGACGCTGGTTACGCTGACCGCAGTCGAAGTCACCGCCGATTATGCCCACGCCAAGGTGTTCTACACATCGTTGGCGGACCCGGCAGCCAACGAACTGATCAATCAGGGACTCAGGCATTCGGCCAGCTTCCTGCGTCGCGAACTGGGCCGCCGGATTCGCATTCATCATATTCCGGAATTGCATTTTGTCTTTGACCCCTCCGTTCAGGAAGGGGCCCGGCTCTCCAGGTTGATTGAAGAGGCGGTGGAATCGGACAAGAAGCTGCACGACGAGTGAACGCGCCGCGCAAACCCGCGCGTCGCCGGCTCGATGGCGTGCTGCTGCTGGACAAGGCTCTCGGGCTGTCTTCCAACCATGCCCTGCAAGCCGCGCGCCGCCTCTACAACGCCGAGAAGGCCGGACACACGGGCACTCTCGATCCCCTGGCGACCGGCCTGCTGCCCCTGTGTTTTGGCGAGGCAACCAAGTTTTCAGGCGAATTGCTCAATGCCGACAAGCGTTATGTGGCGACGGTGCAGCTCGGTGTCACCACCGACACGGCGGATGCCGAAGGCAGAGTGCTGCAGCGTCGTCCGGTAGAGCTTGACCGGTTGGCAGTGGAGGCTGCACTGGCGGGCTTTGTCGGCGATATCGAGCAGATGCCGCCGATGTATTCGGCGCTGAAGCGTGACGGCAAGCCGCTCTACGAGTATGCCCGCGCCGGCGTCGAAGTGGCCCGGACGGCGCGCCGGGTGAGCATCCACCAGCTGTGCCTGCGCGACTCGAGCGAGTTGCCTGGTGAAGGCCGTTTTGTGATCGAAGTTCGTTGCAGCAAGGGCACCTATGTACGCGCTTTGGCCGCCGATATCGGCGAGCGACTGGGCTGCGGCGCGCATCTGGCCGGCCTGCGCCGCACCGGAATCGGAACCCTGGATGTGGCGGCAGCGCATTCCCTCGTCGAACTCGAAGTCCTGACTGACGATGCCCGCGATGCCTTGCTGCTGCCCCCCGATGGCCTCCTGGCCAGCCTGGCAGAAGTCCGGCTGGACGCCGCCGATGCAGCGCGGCTGAGGCACGGCCAGGCCGTTCGCTGGTCGGGCGCGGAGGGCAGCCGGTTGCGTGTATACGATCCTGAACACCGGTTCATCGGAGTTTGCCGGCAGGTCGCCGATGGCTGGCTGCAAGCCCAGCGGCTGGTCGCCGGCGGCTGAGTGACGAAATCGCTCTTAATGCTTGATTAGACTTGATTCAAAACGCTATAATCCACGGTTCTCCAAGAGCCCAACATCACAGGATCAGCAAGGAAAATACAATGGCAATTTCCACTACCGACAAAGCCAAGATCGTCACCGACTACCAGCGTGCCCAGGGCGACACTGGCTCCCCCGAAGTCCAGGTGGCGCTCCTTACCGCGCGCATCAACGACTTGACGGACCATTTCAAGGCACACACCAAGGACCACCATTCACGCCGCGGCCTGCTCAAGATGGTCAGCCAGCGGCGCTCGATGCTGGACTACCTCAAGCGCAAGAACGTTGACGGCTATCGATCGCTGATCGAGCGCCTTGGCCTGCGCAAGTAGTATCAACCGAACGCCGCTCCGGATCATCGCCAACGCGATGCGCTTTGCGCCAGATACTGCGCAGGCTGGCTGAACAGGCCGGCATAGCCATGAGGGCTGTGCCGGCTTTTAATTTTTGTCGAAAGGAATTTTTGTGCTGAATCCGATCAAGAAGAGTTTTGCCTACGGTGACCATACAGTCACCCTTGAAACCGCCGAAATTGCCCGCCAGGCCGGTGGCGCCGTCATGGTTACCATGGATGACACCGTTGTCCTGGCCACCGTGGTGGGTGCGCGCAATGCCAAGCCGGGTCAGGATTTCTTTCCCCTGACCGTCGACTATCAGGAGCGGTCCTACGCCGCGGGCCGCATTCCCGGCGGCTTTTTCAAGCGCGAGGGGCGCCCGTCGGAGAAGGAAATTCTGACCTGCCGCCTCATCGATCGTCCGTTGCGTCCGCTGTTTCCCGATGCTTTCTACAACGAAGTGCAGGTGGTCTGCACCGTGATGTCGTGCAACCCCGAAATCGATCCGGACATTCCGGCGATGCTCGGTGCATCTGCCGCCATGGCGATTTCCGGCATCCCCTTCAGCGGCCCGATCGGCGCCGCCCGCGTCGGCTACATCGATGGCAAATACGTGCTGTGCCCGACCAAGACCCAGCTGGAAAGCGCGCAACTGGATCTGGTGGTGGCCGGTACCGAGGGCGCCGTTCTGATGGTCGAGTCCGAGGCCAAGCAGCTTTCCGAAGAGATCATGCTCGGTGCCGTGGTGTTCGGCCACGACCAGATGCAGGCCGCGATCAAGGCCATCAACGAACTGGTGGAGCAGGCCGGCAAGCCCGAATGGGATTGGCAGGCACCGGCCAAAAATGAGCCGCTGATCGCTCGTGTCGCCGAACTCGCGGAAGCCGAATTGCGCGAGGCCTATCGCATTACCAGCAAGCAGGCACGCACCATCAAGACCCGCGAAATCACCAAGAAAACCATTGCCGCGCTGACCGAGGGCGTGGAAAACGCGCCGGACTCCAACCTCGTCGGCAACACCGTATTCGAACTCGAGGCGAAGATCGTGCGCAGCCAGATTCTCAATGGCGAACCGCGCATCGATGGCCGCGATACGCGCACCGTACGCCCGATCGTTATCCGCAACGGCGTGCTGCCCCGCACGCATGGTTCAGCGCTGTTCACGCGCGGCGAGACGCAGGCGATGGTGGTTGCCACGCTGGGCACCGGGCGCGACGAGCAGATCATCGATGCCCTGCAGGGCGAGTACCGCGACCGCTTCATGCTCCACTACAACATGCCTCCCTACGCCACGGGCGAGACGGGACGTGTCGGTACGCCCAAGCGTCGCGAAATCGGCCACGGTCGTCTGGCCAAGCGTGCGCTTCTTGCCGTGCTGCCTTCGCCAGAGGAGTTCGGCTACTCGATGCGCGTCGTTTCCGAAATCACCGAGTCCAACGGCTCGTCTTCCATGGCCTCCGTCTGCGGCGGTTCGCTGGCGCTGATGGACGCGGGCGTGCCGCTCAAGGCGCACGTGGCGGGCATCGCCATGGGCCTGATCAAGGACGGTCCGCGCTTTGCGGTGCTGACCGATATCCTCGGCGACGAGGATCATCTGGGCGACATGGATTTCAAGGTAGCGGGTACCGAAGACGGTATCACTGCACTCCAGATGGACATCAAGATCCAGGGCATCACCAAGGAAATCATGCAGGTTGCACTGGCCCAGGCCAAGGAGGCGCGACTGCACATCCTTGAAAAGATGAAGGGTTCCATGACCGGCCATCGCGAGGAAGTGTCGACCTTCGCCCCGCGCATGATCCACATCAAGATCAACCCCGAAAAGATCCGCGACGTGATCGGCAAGGGCGGCGCCGTGATCCGTGCACTGACCGAAGAAACCGGCTGCGTGATCGATATCGAAGACGACGGCTCGATCACCATTTCGTCGGTGAATGCCGATGCAGCGCAGGTGGCCAAGAAGCGCATCGAGGACATTACTGCCGAGGTCGAAGTCGGTCGCATCTACGAAGGCACCGTGCTGCGCCTGCTCGATTTCGGCGCCATCGTCAGCCTGTTGCCTGGCAAGGACGGCCTGCTGCATATTTCGCAGATCGCCAGCGAACGCGTGAATGCGGTTGCCGACTACCTCAAGGAAGGCCAGGTCGTGAAAGTCAAGGTCATCGAGACCGATGACAAGGGGCGGGTCAGGCTGTCGATGAAGGCGATTGCCGCAGAAGCCGCGGCACCGGCTGCTGTAGCCGAGTAAGCGTTCGTTTGCAGCGAACAAAAAAGGACGCCGTGGCGTCCTTTTTTGTTGCCTGGGTGGGCAGAGCGCTGCTTACTTGCCGACCTGCTTTTGGCTTCGGCCGTTACGCTTAACGTTCGCTGCGCTCAAGTTAGCCTGCGCCGAAAACAGGCTGGAATTACTTTCCAACCTGTTTTTCGCGGTGCTCTTCCAGCGTCTTGCAGTCGATGCACAAGGTGGCCGTGGGGCGGGCCTCCAGACGCTTCAGGCCGATCTCGACGCCGCAGGAATCGCAGTAGCCGTATTCGCCGTCCTCGATGCGGGCAATCGATTCGTCAATTTTCTTGATCAGTTTGCGCTCGCGGTCGCGATTGCGCAGTTCGAGCGCGATGTCGGACTCCTGGCTGGCGCGATCATTCGGGTCGGCGAACACGGTGGCCTCGTCCTGCATGGTGTGCACCGTGCGCTCGATGTCCTCGCTCAATTCGTCCTTGAGGGAAGCCAGAATGGCGCGAAAGTGCGCGAGTTGCTTCGTGCTCATGTAGTCCTCACCCTTCTTCGGGGTGTAGGGCGGGAATTGCTTTTTGTGCAGCAGATCTTCAGCCATTGCAAAGAATCCGTATTTTCGAAGAACCGGCTTTATAAACGAAACGGAGGACGACTGCAAGTCATGGTTTTTAGACCAGGTTTTTTGGTCAGATGATTGACCGCCAGCCGCCGGGTTCGGTAAAATCGCACGGTTCGGGGTGTGGCGCAGCCCGGTAGCGCGCTTGCTTTGGGAGCAAGATGTCGAGAGTTCGAATCCCTCCACCCCGACCACCCGATACCCAGGGTTTCCGTCGAAAGACCGAAACCCTTTTTTCTGTCTATTTTTGTGCGGCGATACGCTCGGGAAATCAAGGGATAGAATATTAAAAAGTAGTTTATTTTCATATCCGTCTTCATATCCGCCGCAGCCAGGTGGGGGCTTTTTCAAAAAGGGGACAGCATGCTTGCGCTGATGGAAGTGGACAGTGACTTGCGGGTGTTCCGGCTTCGGAAGTTGCGGAGTGCCCTGCCATGCGATTGACTATTTTCGCGTCCTACTGCGGTCTGACCGATCATCCGTGGCACTGCAAGGTACATGACCGTCCGACCGGCTCGCGTGGTTCAGCCAGTCTGCCGGTGGGGACGGTATGGATTCTGGCGCAACCTCTGCCCACCATGGGCATCGCCGCCCGATGCAACTCGGGCCTGGAATGAAATCAACCTTGAAGTTGATTTGCTTCCTGCTGATGGTCTGGCTGGCGGCGGCACCAGCACACGCGGCAGAGACAATAAAGCCCACTGCCAAGGCAAGCGCTAAAGCGAAAGCCACGGCAGCGGCAAAGGTGAAGACCAAACCTCTGGCAAAGGCCAAACCCAAGGCCAAACCCAAGGCGAAGGCCAAGCCCCGGGCAGAAGCGATAAAGCCCATCCATCCTGAAAGCTCCATGCCCGCGGCCGATCAAGTTGCCGTGGATGAAAGCAATCTGGATGCGGAAGTAGCCGCTGCACGTCGGGCCGTAACTGATAATCCCGGCGATATCAAGGCAAGAGAACGCCTGGCTCTTACAGCGGTGGTTCTCATCGACGCGTTGTTGCGCGCGGAGTCAATAGGCGATGTCGGAAGAGTCAGCGAACTCACGCAAAAACTCGTCACGGATCTGCATGACACTGGCTGGCGTGTGCAGAAAATGGCGCAGACCGGTGATTTGATGGCTCGCCAGGCCACCGGCTTTCTTCTTGAGCGCGGCGCGCTGCTGGATAAGGATTCGAACAAATCATGCGTCGAGTTTTTCATCGCCGCCGAGCAATTGGCGTCCGCCGGTTGGCATGCCGCCCAATGCCTGATAAAAGCTTCGCCAGACAAGGCTTGGGCGCAAATGGAACGTGCCGCGGTCCGAGGGCACGCGACTGCGCAGGAATGGATGGGGCGCCGGTGTGCGGGAGCGTTCGGCGCGATAGAACCAGACTATGCATGTGCCCATTTCTGGCTGGCGCAATCTGCCAGCCAGGGCCGGTCGCGTTCACAGACGCTGCTCGCCTACCTGCTGATGAACGGTCAGGGAGGGCCGGTCGATGAGCCCAGGGCCGCCCGCCTTTACAAACTGGCCGCCGAACAAGGTGATGTCGACGCGCAGAACAACCTGGGCGAGATTCACGAAATGGGGCGCGGCACCGCCCCGAATCCTGACGAAGCCTTGCGCTGGTACGAACGTGCAGCGGAACAGGGGTTGGCTTCGGCCCAGTTCAACGCCGGCAGGCTATGGGCGATTGGTGTCACTGCCAAAAAGGATCCCGCAAGAGCTCGCGCCTTGCTCATCCAGGCCGAAGGCAATGGCGTTGTTCAGGCCAGGCAGGTATTAAATTGGCTTGATCGGCAGAGCGCGCTCGCACCCCTTGAATCTCCTGCGCAGACGCCAGCAACCACGCGCTCTGGCGAATCCAAAAGCGATTAAGGGAAATTAACTCCTTGTCCCGTCGAGCAAGCGGCGGCACGATTTTGGTTCGTCTCCCGGCAGTCTCTTTTGTTGTTTAACGTGAAAGTCGCGCCAGCGACTCGCGACGTTCCACTCTCCACCTGCGGGAGAGGGCGGGGTTTCGCAAAGCACGCTTCGCGCCGCCGCAGCCGGCCGGCTCTGCAAAGCCGGCCGTGGGGCGCGGAGCGGGGGCTGCGGGTGAGGGGGCCGCGGCACTACTTTCATTCTCGGAGGTGGCGCGAATCCATGCACGTTAGGCGGATGCACCTTGGGCTGGCGATCAGGGCAGCGAGCGTCGGCAGCCATTTTTCTACCCACCGTTGCTACCTGGCGAACTGGATGCTGGACTCAAACCCGAGACCGAAGTCGCGCGCGGCTTGTCGATCGCAGTCACGGCGGATTATTTTGAGTTTGTACCTGGCATGTTCGAGGAATGGCAACTCATTCTCGGCGTCTCGCCAGGGCCGACTTTCTAACGGTCCTTGTTTCCGAGCATCGCCTTGAGGTTGGCGAAGGGGGAGTGAGTCGCCGCGGGTCCATTGCCTGCACCGCCCTCGTCACCACCCGCGGCTTCGAGTTGGCGCTGGTGCTCGTTGTCGTGGCAGTAGAGGCAGAGCAACTCCCAGTTGCTGCCGTCGGGCGGATTGTTCTGGTGATTGTGGTCGCGGTGATGCACGGTCAGTTCGCGCAGGTTGCTGCGGGTAAATTCGCGGGCGCAGCGGCCGCAGATCCAGGGGTAGATTTTCAGGGCCTGTTCGCGATAGCCCTGTTCGCGCGCGTCCGCCGTGCGCCGGGCATCGGCGACGATGCGGTCGAGCTTGCCAGACGAGGCCCCGGCCATACAACTACTTTTCCTGCAGGAGGTTGTTCATTCGCTGCGCCCGGCTCTTGGATTCGGCCTTGTTGATCTCCGACACCTGACGACCGTAGGCTTCGCGTGCTTCCGCGCCTTGCTGGGTGGCTTCGATGCTGCGGATGCAGCGCCAGCGTTTGCCGGTCTTGGTAACGATCAGCCGCATTTCGTTGCGCGGGTGATGCGTGCGGCAGTGGTAGCAGTAAGTCTGTTCTGTGCCCATGGGAGTATGCGGGAACCTGACGGTGACAGTTGCGATTATGCCTCTCCCGGCGCCGTTTGTTCCGTCCTGCGCTAAACTCGTTCCTCGCGCAAGCAGCGCATCCGCCCGTAGCTCATCTGGATAGAGCACCGGCCTTCTAAGCCGGGGGTA
>CAZYTN010000112.1:0-7612 GCA_964650115.1 uncultured Sulfuritalea sp. | reverse complement strand
GGCCAGCGATGTCGACTCTGGCGAAACGGCGACGCTCAGCGTCGGCAGCGTCACCTACAGTGTCGATAGCGTGCCGACGGGCAGTGGCGGTACGGCCCTGCCGGCGGGCGTCACGCGCATTGGCAGTACGCTGACGGTTGACCCGACGCACGCCACGTTTAACCGCCTGGCAATGGGCGAGATCACGACCATCGTCGTCATCTACAACGTCATCGACGCGCAGGGCGCGGCGGCGGCGCAGACCGAAACCATCACCGTCACGGGAACGAACGACGCTCCGATCATCAGCATCGGCAGCGGCGACAGCGCTGCGGCGACATTGGCCGAAACCAACGCCGGCCTCACTGCCAGCGGCACGCTCACCCTGCTGGACGTCGACGTCAGCGACGTCGTCACCGCCAACATCAGCGCCGTCGTTGCCGGTGGCCAGACCACCGGCCTGGTTCCCGACAATGCCACGCTGCTGAGCTACCTCACGCTCGGCACGCCGGTGGACACGGCCGGAACGACGGGCGGTCCGATTGCCTGGAGCTTCGATTCGGCGGCCGAAGCTTTCAACTACCTTGCGGCGGGCGAGAGCCTCACCCTGACCTACACCGTCGCAGTCGATGACAGCAAGGGCGGCACCGACACCCAGGACATCACCCTCACCATTACCGGCACCAGCGATTCCGCCACGGTCACGGCGATCTCGTCATCAACCGGCATCGATAGCGAAATCGTTCAAGACTTTCTTACCGCCAACAGCATCGATCTTTCTGCCTACGAGATCTACTACGACAATACCGGAAACAATGCCGGACAGGATATTTGGGTCGGCAGCACGGCGACGGATACCATGGCAGGAGGAAACCGCGACGTCCTGATCGGCGGTTCAGGCAACGACGTCATGGAAACCGGGGGAGGGTCGACCATAATCTGGGGCGGCCCCGGCGACGACACGATGATCGGCGGTGCCTCAGGCGACCGTTTTGTCTATATGCGGGGAGACCTTGCCGGCACCACCACCGGTGACGTCATCGATATCGGGAATGGCGGCGGCGATGCGATCAATCTGCGCGACCTGCTCGATTCCACCGGCACGACGGGCACAGTAACCCAGGGGGCGACGGCAAACGACGCGCAGGTAAGCTACGACACGACAACCGGATCGGGTGTGCTGTCCATTTCGATCAACGAGGCAGACAACACCGTCGTCATTTCTGTCGACACTGACGGCGGCAGCGCGTCGTTCCAGACGCTTGCGACAATCGAAGGCCTGGTCGGCAACAACCCTCCGACGGCTACCGAGCTGTTGACCGACTTGCTGGGCAACTCCGGTGGGCTGCATATCGATCTCTAGTCCTTGCCCGACGACGGGTTTGATGTTTATCCCGGCGCGACGCTGACCGCCCGCTGACCGGTGTGGAAAGCGGCCCTAGGCTACGGCAGGCAGCTCGCGCTTGCTGCCGTCCTCGTTAATCGCGACATAGGTCAGTTGCGCCTCGGTGACCTTGACCACCACGGGATTGGCCGGATGGCGCTCGGCGAAGACCTGGACGTCGACGGTGATCGACGTCCTGCCGACCTTCACGATCTCGGCATAGAAGCTGACGATGTCGCCGACCGAGATCGGCTGCTTGAAGAGGAAGGAATTGACCGCCACGGTGACGATGCGGCCACGCGCCCGGCGCAGGGCGGGGATTGCTCCGGCGACGTCTGCCTGCGCCATGACCCAGCCGCCGAAGATGTCGCCGTTCGGGTTCATGTCGGCGGGCATCGGCACCACCCGCAGCACCGGCTCGCGCCCGGGAATCTTCACTCCTTCATGGCCCATCAGTGTTCTCCGCTTTTCATGAAGTTCATCGGACCGCCAGTATAGGGTGCGAAGCCGGTGCCGAAGATCACCCCGGCGTCGGCCAGTTCGGCATCGGCGACGACGCCTTCCTTCACCAGGCGCTGCGTGGCGTCGAGCAGGGGCTTCAGCATCCGCTGCGCCAGATCATGATTCGCCGTGCCGCCAGCGCCGACTTTCTGCGCCTTGCCTTCGACCCAGGTGTAGAAACCCTTGCCCGATTTCTTGCCCAGGTGCCCGCCGGCGACCAGTTCCACCAGCTTCATTGGCGGGTCCGCCGCGCCGACTAGTTGCCGGCCCGCGGCCACGGCGACGTCAAGGCCCACGGTGTCGGCGAGTTCGATCGGCCCCATCGGCATGCCGAAGGCAACCAGCGCCGCATCGACGGCCTCGGGCGCGATGCCTTCATCGACGCACTTCATCGCCTCGTTCATGTAGGGGCCGAGCACGGCATTGACCAGGAAGCCCGGCGCGTCCTTCACCGGCAGCGGCAGCTTGTCGATCTTGCGCACGAAGGCGGCCGCCTTCTGCGCCGCCTCGGGCGCGGTAATCTCGCCGGCCACCACTTCGACCAGCGGCATCATCGCCACGGGGTTGAAGAAGTGGATGCCGACCAGGCGCGAGGGATTCCTGAACTTCGCCGCAATGTCGGCGAGCTTCAGCGAAGAAGTGTTGGAGGCAAGCAGCGCATCGGGTCTGGCGCGCGCCTCGATGTCGGCAAACAGCGCCTGCTTGGCTTCGAGGTTTTCAAAGATGGCCTCGATGATGACGTCGGCCTGGCGCACGCCATCCCCTTTCGGGTCGGCGATCAGGCGATCGAGTGCGAAGCGCGCCAGCTTCTTGTCGCGCAGCTTCCTTTCGAAGAAATTCGCGGCGCGACCGACGGCCGGCGCGATGCGCTCGACGCTCTGGTCCCGCAGCGTCACCGTCATGCCGCGCAGCACGCACCAGGCGGCGATGTCGCCACCCATGACACCGGCGCCGATGACATGCACATGGCGCGGCGAGAAATCCTTTGCGTCCTTGCCGAAGCCCTTGAGGCGGTCCTGCAGGAAGAAGACCCGAATCAGGTTGCGCGTGGTCGAGGAATTGATCAGGGCATCGATCGAGGTCGGTCGGTCGGCCGGCACGGCCAGCGTGTTGCCGTCGTAGTTCTGCCACTGGTCGATGATGGCGTAGGGCGCCGGATAGTGTTCCTGTCGTGCGCGCTTCGCCACCTGTTTGCGCGCGCCGCTGGCAACGAAACCCTTGAGCGGCCCGTTCATCAGCTTCTGCAGCAAAGGCAGCTGCGCCTGGCGCGGCGGCTTGCCGGACAACACCAGCATGCGTGCGGCATTTTCCATGACGCGCGGCGGCACGCATTCGTCGGCCAGGCCCATTTTTTTGGCGCGCTTGGCGTCGATGTTCCTTCCGGTCAGCATCATGTCCAGCGCTGCCGCCGGGCCGACGATCTGCGGCAAACGCAGCATGCCGCCCCAGCCGGGAACGATGCCGAGCATGACTTCGGGCAGGGCGAACTTGGTGCCGGGTTCGTCCACCGCGATACGGTAGCGGCAGGCCAGCGCGAGTTCCGTGCCGCCGCCCATGCAGTGGCCGCGCACCAGCGCCAGCGTCGGGTAGCCAACGGCGGCGAGGCGGTTGTAGGCATCCCAGCCGCGCTGGATCAGGGCGCGGGCCTTCTGCGGCGTATCGGCCGTGGTGAATTCCTCGATGTTGGCGCCGGCGATGAAGCCGGCCTCTTTGGCCGATTTGAAAATCAGGCCCTTGGGCGGATTCTTTTCGCATTCGTCGAGAATCAGGCCGAGTTCGGTCATGACTTCCGCGCCCAGGGTGTTGGTCGAGGAGTTCGCGGTATCGAGGATGGCCCAGGCAATTCCACCATCGGCATCGGCTTCGCGTTCGAGTTTCCAGTGCTTGTAGCTCATCAGACCGCCTCCACCAGAACCGCGCCGCCCTGCCCGCCGCCGATGCAGATCGTGGCGATGCCGCGTTGCTTCTTTTCGCGGCGCAGGATGTGCAGCAGATGCAGCACGATGCGCGCGCCCGAGGCGCCGACCGGATGGCCGAGCGCGATGGCGCCGCCATCGATGTTGAGCTTTGCCGCGTCGAGTGTGCCGAGCGGTGCGTCGAGGCCGAGCGCTTCCTTGCACCAGGCCGGGTCTTCCCAGGCCTTGATGCAGCCCATGACTTGGGCGGCGAAGGCCTCGTTGATTTCCCAGGCATCGAGGTCGTTCAAGCCCAGGCCGTGGCGCTGGAGGATAGGCGTCGCGGCATGCACGGGACCGAGGCCCATCTGCGCCAGGTCGAGGCCGGCCCATTGCGTGTCGGTGATTTTGCCGATCGGCATGAGCTGGTATTTTTCGACCGCCTCGGCCGAAGCCAGCAGCAGCCAGGCCGCGCCGTCGGTGATCTGCGAACTGTTGCCCGGCGTGATCTTGCCGTAAGTGCGATCGAAAAAAGGCTTGAGCTTGGCCAGCCCTGCAGTGTTCGAGTCGTGACGTACGCCATCGTCCTCGGCGTAGACCTTGCCGTCCGTGCCGATCAGCGGCACGATCTCGTCGAAGCGGCCGGCCTGCTGCGCGGCCGACACCTTGCGGTGGCTCTCGACCGAAAATGCATCCATCTGCTGGCGCGAGATGCCGAACTTCCAGGCCAGGTTCTCGGCCGTTTGGCCCATCATCAAATTGACCACCGGATCGGTCAGGCCCTTGACGATGCCGATCACCGGGCTCAAGAGCATCGCCGGCCGCAGTTTGGCGAACATGCCCAGCCTGGCGCCGAGGCTGCGCGCCTGTGCCATCAGCGAGAACCACATGACCATTTTGTCCGGGTAAAGCAGCGGCGTGCGCGACAGGGCATCGACACCGCCGGCCATGACCAGTTGCGAACGCCCGAGCTGGATGTTGGCGATGGCCGAATCGATGGCCTGCATGCCCGAGGCGCAGTTGCGCATGACCGTCCAGCCCGGCACCTTGTGGCCGCAACCCAGGCGCAGCGCAATCACGCGGCCGATGTTGACCTCATCGACGCTCGGACCGGCGCAACCGACGATCACCTCGTCGAGCTGGTCGGGCGCGAAGGTCTGGCGTGCGAGCAGGGCGCGGCCGGAAATCGTGGCGAGGTCCGAGGCCGAGAACGGCCCCGGCACGTTGCGCGATTTCAGGAATGGCGAGCGCGCGCCATCGACGATATAAACAGGAGCGAAGGCGGCCATGCTCATGCCACCTTGAGCAATGTCTGCGGCGCGCCGGCCTGCTCGACGGCGAAGTCCTGCGGGAAATCGTCGACCGCGATCGCCTTGTCGCGCAACTGGATGCGACGCTGCAGCAGCGCATGTTCCTCGGCCGTGATGATGCCGGCCTCAAAGGCGTGGGCCGCCATGGTCATGTATGCGGCACTGCCGGGCGCGGCATTCCTTGCGGTCGCCGTGTCGCCAGAGCCGACTTTCCCTGCTTTCACCGCGACCCGGACGCGGGCCTCGATCGGCTCGGCGGCGATGGTCGCCTCCAGCGCCAGCTCGACGACACCGACGGCGTCGTTGATTGCCGTCACCGGGTCACGCGGCACATACATGCCGGCGGTGAGGCGGTCGCGCGTCGCCGAGGGTTCGATCAGGGTGCGCGCCACCTCGTGGCCGAGCCTGTCGGAGGGCACCACATAGGGCCGGCCGATGGGGAAGATGACCCAGTGCAGCAGCGCGGCGATGACGCGGTTCGGGTAGTTCGAGATCACGCCCTCGAAGGCGTTCTGCATCCTGAACATGGCATCCCAGATCGCCCAGTGCATCAGTGGTGCGTCGCCGGCCTGGCGACCTTCGGCCTCGTAGCGCTTCAGCGTCGCGGAGCACAGGTACATCAGCGACAGGATGTCGCCGAGGCGCGCCGAGAGCTTTTCCTTGCGCTTGAGGTCGCCGCCCATGACGACCATGGAGACGTCGGAGAGGAAGGCGAAGGCCGCCGAGAAGCGCGTCAGCTGCTGGTAGTAGCGGCGGGTTTCGGGTGCCACGCCGGCCGGCGCGGGACCGAAGTGCGACCCGGTGAGCCCCATGCTCCAGGCGCGGAAACCGCGCGACCAGATGAACCAGATGTGGCCGGCGAATGCCCTGTCGAAATCGGGCAGGCCTTGCGCGGCATCGGGCTCGCGCGCCGCTTCCATTTCCTTCAGCACGTAGGGATGGCAGCGGATCGCGCCCTGGCCGAAGATGATCAGGCTGCGCGTCAGGATGTTGGCGCCCTCGACCGTGATCGCCACCGGGACTTGCTGGTAGGCGCGGCCCATGAAGTTGTTGGGGCCGAGGCAAATGCCCTTGCCGCCGAGGATGTCCATCGCGTCGTTGACCACCTGGCGCGTGCGCTCGGTGACGTGGTACTTGACGATGGCGGAAACCACCGAGGGCTTCTCGCCGAGGTCGATGGCACCGGCCGTCATGGTCCGCGCCGCATCCATCATGTAGGTGTAGCCGCCCATGCGTGCCAACGGCTCCTCGATGCCTTCGAACTTGCCGATGGCGGTCTTGAACTGGCTGCGCACGCGGGCGTAGGCGCCGGTGGCGCGCACCGCGAGCTTGGACATACCGGTGTTGCTGGAGGGCAGCGAGATCGAACGCCCCGCCGCCAGGCATTCCATGAGCATGCGCCAACCCTGGCCGGCCATCGCCGGGCCGCCGATGATCCAGTCCAGCGGCATGAAGACATCCTTGCCCGAATTCGGCCCGTTCTGGAATACCGCATTGAGCGGGAAGTGGCGGCGGCCGATGACGACGCCGGGGTGGTCGGTCGGCACCAGCGCGCAGGTGATGCCGATGTCTTCGACAGCGCCGAGCAGGTGCTCGGGATCCTGCAGGCGGAAAGCCAGGCCGAGAATGGTGCAGATCGGCCCCAGCGTGATGTAGCGCTTGTCCCAGTTGACGCGCATGCCGACCACTTCCCTGCCCTGCCATTGCCCCTTGCAGACGATACCGAGGTCGGGAATCGACGCGGCATCCGAGCCGGCATGCGGATTTGTCAGGGCGAAGGCGGGAATCTCCAGGCCCTTCGCCAGGCGCGGCAGGTAGTGGTTCTTCTGTTCCTCCGTGCCGTAATGCAACAGCAATTCCGCCGGACCCAGCGAGTTCGGCACCATGACCGACACCGCCGTCGCCGAGCAGCGCGTGGACAGCTTCTGGATCACCGCCGAATGGGCGATGGCGGAGAACTCGAGGCCGCAGTAGGCCTTCGGAATGATCATGCCGAGGAAGCCCTTTTCCTTGATCCAGGCCCAGACCTCGGGTGGCAGGTCGTGGTGGATCTGCGTGGTATCCCAGTCCTTCGACATGGCGCAGAGCGCCTCGCATTCGTTGTCGAGGAAGGATTGCTCCACCGCCGACAGCTTCGGCTGCGGATAGTCGAGCAGGGTCTGCCAGTTCGGCTTGCCGGAGAACAGTTCGCCCTCCCACCAGACCGTGCCGGCTTCCAACGCTTCCTTTTCGGTCTGCGACATCGCCGACAGCAGTTTCTTGTAGGCGGCGAACATCGAGCCCGTCAGCACGACGCGGCGCAGGGGCGGCAGGAACAGCACGGCGTCCGTCGCTGCGATAAATGTCAATAACCATGTCATGGCGTTCTCCTTGGGTCAGGCGGCGCGCCTGGCGCGCGGCTTCTTTGCCGGTTTGGCGTGAATTTCGGGCAGCGGCGCGCGCAGGCCGCCGATGAGGAAGCTCATCAGCCGCGCATACAGCGCATCGGGGTCGGAATCGTCGATCGGGCCCAGCATGCGCAGCGCATCGGCGCCGGAAATCGC
>CAZYTN010000111.1:0-7641 GCA_964650115.1 uncultured Sulfuritalea sp. | reverse complement strand
CGGGGCAGTGCGGCGTGCCGGCGCGGGCGTAGAGCAGGCGCAGGTAGTCGTGGATCTCGGTGACGGTGCCTACGGTGGAGCGCGGGTTGTGGCTGGTTGCCTTCTGCTCGATGGAAATCGCCGGCGATAGGCCCTCGATCAGGTCCACGTCGGGCTTTTCCATCAACTGCAGGAATTGCCGCGCATAGGCCGAGAGCGATTCGACATAGCGCCGCTGGCCCTCGGCGTAGAGCGTGTCGAAAGCCAGCGAGGACTTGCCCGAGCCGGACAGGCCGGTGATCACCGTCAGGCGGTTCCTCGGCAGGTCGAGGTTGATGTTCTTCAGGTTGTGCGTTCGCGCGCCGCGAATCTTGATGAATTCCATGATGCATGCTGCGATGTTGGGGAACCGGGAAATATACCCCGCCGGGGATGCGATAGCCACCGCATACCTTCCCCTCGCACAGCCAGGGTCGCCGTGGCGCCATGGCCGACTTTTAGCTACGGCCGTTGCGCTTGAGGTCGATAAGGCTGACCTTAGCCTCCACTGAAACTTCGTTGTGGCTGCCGTGCCTGAGCGTCGGAGCGTGCCAAATCCCATGAAACAGGTCCGAGGCCGCCGGTTGCAATCTGGCGCCCTGGGCACGAAGTTCCGGGTTGCTTCATGCTCACGAACCCCGAAAACCCTTATTTCATGCAGCTTTCAGGCGATTCACCCCTTCGATACGCCCCTTGATCTGCAGAAAGTCCTGCATACATTTAAAATGCCCCTATCTGCAAGGGGGGAATATGCTCAAGCGCCTTTACCTGGCATTCATGCTCGCAATAGCCTGCTGTCTTCAGTCGGCATGGGCTGCTCAGTCGGCGGCCAACATCATCAGCATTTACGGCACGGGACAGTTCAGATCCAGCGAGAAACCCGATTGGTCGGCCGCCAAAGTGGAACAGGAACTGCTGGCCGGCCATTTCGTCCGCACCGGGGAATACAGCCGGATGGGCCTGCTGTTCAGCGATCGCACCCAACTGCGGCTTCACGAAAAGACCGTGCTGCAAATCAAGGAAGTCGGTGCACAGACGCGCCTGCACCTAGACGCAGGCCGGGCGTGGACGCAATCCCGGACGCTGCCGAACAAGCTCTACATGGAAACCCCATCGGCGACCGCGGCCATCCGCGGCACGGACTGGGATATGGAAGTGGACGAAAACGGACGCGCCGTGCTGACCGTGCTGAGCGGGGAGGTGGAGTTCTTCAACGACTTCGGCCGGATACTCGTACAGCAGAACGAATCGGCCGAGGCACGGGTAGGACGCGCGCCGACCAAGTTGATCTTCGTGCGCCCGCGCGACAGGGTGCAATGGGTGACATCCCATTCGGTCGACCCGCTGCGCGACATCTCGCTATCCGGCCGCAGTCTCGGCGAACTGGAGCAGGCGCTGGCAAGTGCGTCCCTGGCCGAGAAAGGACGCTTCCTGGCGGACCTCGGCAGGTGGCAGGAGGCCGAGACGGCGATGCGCGCCACACCGGCCGGGACGAGCCGCGGTTTCGCCGACCCCATCGGCGCCGGCTATGCGGCCTTGCGTCGCGGCAAGCCGGAGGAAGCCCTGACCATTTTCGACCGCAGCAGTTCGGTTCAGGGACGGGATGCGGAGTTGCTGGCGCTCGGCCGCGCTTCGGTCAGAATCCTCACGGAGGAATTCGGGCAGGCTTTTGCCACGCTCACGGCGCTGACCCGCGAAGCACAGATCACCCAGCCGGCGCCATTCCTGTTGCTGGCCGACCTGACAATTTTTGCCGGCGACCTGGAGAAGGCGGTGGCCTATCTGCGCCAGGGGCTGGCGCGTTTCCCGGGCGACGCGCGACTGCACAGTGCGCTTGCCGGAATCCATCTGATTGCCGACGAGCGCGGTAAAAGCCGCGATGAGATCGCCAACGCGCGCAAGAACGACGGAAACTCACTCGAGGCGGCGCTCGCCACAGGCGATCTGGCCCGCATCGAAGGCGATGCTCGAGCCTCCGCCATGGCCTACGAACAGGCCACCGCACTGAAGCCTGCGGACGACCGTGGCTGGTACGGCCTGGGTCGCGTAAGCACCGAAAAGGAGGATGTGAGGGCGGGCCGTGAAAACCTGCTCAAGGCCTTGGAACTCAATTCGCGCGGTGCGGGCTATCAGGGCGAATTGGGAACGCTGGAAAGCTTTGCCAACAATTTTACCGAGGCGCGCATGGCCTTCGATGCGGCGCTGGAGAGGAATCCCGACGATTACGTGGCACTCACGGGCATCGGTCTGCTTGAACTCAAGCGTGGCAATACCGAGGCTGCGCTTGACGCCTTACTGCGTGCTGGACTGATGGAGCCGCGCTACTCACGGTCCCATGTCTATACAGCAGTCGCTTATTATCAGACCGGACGCGTCAAGGAAGCGCTGGACGAGTTGCAGCGCGCGAGCCACCTGGATGAGAAGGATCCGCTGCCGTATTTTCTCGCCAGCATCATCTACACCGACACGCTGCGCCCCGGCCTAGCCATCGAGTCCTCGCGCAAGGCACTGCAGCTGCTGCCCAATCTGAAATCGCTCAACCAGCTCGCCAACGACCAGCAGGGCTTGACCAACCTCGGCTATGCCTTCGCCTTCCTCGGCATGGAGGAATGGGCGCAGAGTTATGCGCAGGATTCCTATTATCCGTTCTGGGCCGGCAGCCACTTGTTCCTCGCTGATCGCTACCACGGGCTTTTCGCAAAAAACTCGGAGCTGTTTCAGGGCTTCCTGAGCGACCCGACGGTTTTCGGCGGCAGCAACAAATTTCAGACCCTGATCCCCAAACCGGTCCAAAACTTCAGCGCCTCCCAGCAGGTCACGTCAGCGCAGGGCCTCGTCCATGGCGCCGGCCCCTATGTCCAGGCGAGCGGCTTCAGCAATGCCGCGATGCCCTTTGCCTACTTCGTGGATCATGAAGTATTTGATCTGAAATTTGCCGGTGGTCCGTGGCACCAAAAGACAACGACTGTCGCCCTTGGGCTCATGCCCAGATATGATATTGGCATTATGCTGTATGCCGACGACAGCGATCTGACTACATCCGATAGCAATTCGTTGGCTAGCTTCAAGGAAACACTGCGATCCGGCCGTGCTGATTTAGGGCTGCACTACAAGTTTTCTCCAGATTCGCAACTCTGGTTCAAGGGAGGTGAATTCAGCTCCAAGGATGACGTGGTTGGTACTGTTACGGGGAATTCATTTTCCATGGCAACCAGGGTACGGAATCCCGAGCTCGGATTGCGCCATACTTTCACAGTCGGTAACAACCACGAAGTCACCTGGGGCATCGAAGAGGGTCACCGTCGCACGAGTACCGACTTTTTCCTGTACAACCAGATTATCCCGAATGATTACTTCCAATTTGCCCTGAAATTTGACGAGCGAAGCCGCGATGCCTATCTGTCCGACCGCTGGCGGGTCAGTCCAAAGCTTCTTGTACAGGGAGACATCTTCTATCAGCGCCATCGTCGGAAAGCTGCAGAAACCGATTTTGCCGTTTTCCCCCCGCCATTTGATATCTTCAACTTTCAATTCGCACAGCCCGGGGATGAATTTTCGCAGTCTCGGCTCAACCCGCGGTTGGGCCTGGCCTATCGCTTCGACGCCGGCCCCCAGATGCGCCTGGCCTATCAGCGCTGGATGAGGCCATCGCTCTTCAGCTCGCTTGGGCCGGTTGCGACGGCGGGGATCCCGCTTGACGACCGACTGGTAATGCGCGGGGGCGAACTTCAACGCCGACGAGGCCAGCTGGAATGGGAGCACTCGAAACGGGGTTTCATGTCGGCATATCTTGATTACAAGAAAATCGATAACCATCGCTTCACCATCACGACACCATTCGCAATAAACGAGCTCGAGTCGCTGAAGAAATTGCGCCCGCGCCGGCTGGGCTCGCTGGCCAACGATGACATGCTTGAGTTCGTCAACACTCCGGAATACGACGGCGGGATCATCAACAGCGGCGGCGTCAATTTCAACCAGTTGCTGACCGAGCAGTGGGGCGTCTTTGGCCGTTATGTGGCCACGTCCTCGCGGAACACCGGCCAGACCTTCAAGGGCAACGAAGTGCCCTACCTGCCGCGCCATGCGTTTGCGGGCGGCGCCACCTGGGTCGATCCGGGCGGCTGGTATTTCATCAGCCGCATGGTGCATCGCTCGAGTCGCTTCAGCGATGAAGCCAATCTCGCGGCGCTGAAACCTGGATGGAGCGGGGCCTTCGACCTCTTCTGGCAGACCCGGGACAAGCAGTGGCTGTTCAGAATGTCGGCGGACGACGCATTCGACAGGAATCGTCCAACCCAATACACTGCCGAAGTGAATCTTCGTTTCTGAGTCAGGTGTCTTCGACCAAGCAACGATTCATCAGGATTTTCATCCCAACGGTTCTCGTTTGGGCCGTTTTCGCCTTGTTGGCGCAAACGGCGATCGGCCGCCGCATGGAGTTGATCGCCTTCGATTTCCTCACCGTGGCGACCATGCCGGCAAGCGTCGATGCGCCGATCGTCATTGTCGGCATCGATGAACCTTCGTTTGCCGAATTCAACCAGCAGTGGCCCTGGCGCAGAGGAATTCATGCTGAGCTTACCGACAGACTGAAGGATGCCGGCGCGAAGGTAATCGCATTCGACGTCCTGTTCGCCGAATCGACCAGTGATGAGGAAGACAGGCGCTTCGCAGACGCGATCAGGCGGGCCGGCAATGTTGTCCTCGCATCGGATCTGGTCTTTCAGGAGGCCGGGCAATTCCAGATGGCGATGCAGGTCGAACCGGTACCGCTATTGCGGGAAGCGGGCGCCCGCGCCGGCCTGGCCAGCATCAGCATCGACCCCGACCTGGTCGTTCGATCCATACCGCAATCTCCGGATGTGTTCTGGCGCCAGATTCTTCGCATCTACAAAGGAGAAGGTGCCCGGCCTGACGACTCCCCAGTCGTTTTGCCCGGCGAATTGGCGCGCTACCTCGGACCCGATCACGCTTTCCGCCACGTGTCCTATTATCAGGCGCTTGACCCGGAGAAGTTCCTGCCGCCCGGCATCTTCTCCGGGAAAATCGTGCTGGTCGGTCACGATATCAAGGTTTCGCTGGGCCCGGGAAACAGCCGCGGCGATACGTATGCGACCCCCTATTCCTCCCGCAGCGGCTTGATGTCTCCGGGCGTCGAACTTCAGGCGACATTCGTGGCGAATGCCCTTGCCGGCAGAGCCATCCGCGAAACAGCTGCCGCTTGGAGCATAGCCCTGATCGGCCTGGCGGTCCTGCTCGTGAATGCAGCCATCCGCGAATGGCAGGCGCTTCGCGGCGCAGCGGTCACGCTGGGTGTTATCGCCGCGACCGCCGCTACATCGGCCTGGTTATTCGCCGTGAAGGACGTTTGGCTTCCAGCCGTGTCAGCCATGCTTGCCGTGGCCGCGATGTATGTCGTCCAGGTAGGCACCGCCTTCCTGCAGGAACGCCGGCAGCGGCGACAGATAGAGAAGGCATTCCGCCATTACGTCGCGCCCGAGATCGTCAACGAAATGACTGCGCATCCAGAGCGCCTGGTCCTCGGCGGGTCGCGCCGGAATATCACCATCGTTTTCACCGACCTGGCGGGGTTCACCAGCGTTTCGGAAACGATGAGTCCGGAAAAAGTGTCCGCACTGCTGAACGATTACCTGTCGCACATGACGCGCATCATCTTCGCCTTTGGCGGAACGGTGGACAAGTTCATCGGCGACGCGATCATGGCCTTCTGGGGTGCGCCGCTGAACGACCCCGAGCAGGCGCTGCATGCCTGTCAGGCCGTTCGCGACATGCAGGCGGAGTTGTCCAGGTTGCGGCAGTCGTATGCTGAGCAGGACTTGCCGGAGTTGCATATGCGCGTCGGCATCCATTCGGGCGCGGCCGTGGTCGGCAACATGGGATCCATCGAGCGATTCGACTATACGGCCATCGGCGATAACGTTAACCTGGCGTCCCGGCTCGAGGGCATCAACAAGCTGTACGGTACGGAAACCTTGATCTCCGGCGAGACGGCACGTCTGCTCGACAATCGGATTCCCCTGCGCCGCGTCGATCGGGTGATCGTCAAGGGTAAAACGCAGCCGATCGATGTCTATACAATCTGCGATGACATGGAAATCGCGCGTCTCAGCGACGAGGCGCTGAACCATTACACGCATCGGCGATGGGACGCGGCGGTGTCGGCATGGCGGAAATTGAGTGCGCTCAAGCCTGAGGACACCATCGCTTCACTGTTCCTTCAGCGCATCGATGGATTTCGCAGTGCTCCCCCTCCGCCGGATTGGGACGGCAGCATAGCCCTCGAGAAACTCTAGGGTCGCCATCGCACTCTGGAGTTCATCGCGCAACTCAATCGCTTCGATCGGCATTACCCGCCAGTGGCAATCATCCGCTTGGTGCTGGACAATCATTCAGTCTGCATCCCGAAAGAGACCATGGCTTAGTTGGGTACTCTATCTGGGCGCTTCGAGCATGTTCGTACGCCCAGGCACGAGTCCGACCGATCTCGAATGCCTCGGTGCGTCGCGCCGAGCTTGTGCTCTTGTCGGATTCTGGTGCCGGGCTGACGGCGGATTCAGCACGGCCGAGCGCGCCGTAGCGCCAGCGCCGACTTTTGCCGCGGTCGGGCGTCAGAGTACGCGAATGCCGTGCAACAGGTTGCCGAGGCCGCCGGCAATCACGCACTGCGGGCCGGCAATCCGGGATTGACTGTGCCTGCAGGCTTGGGGATACTTCGCCGGCGCCGTTGCATCCCCATCCATTGCGTGATGCCGGGATGCGGTCTGCGGCAGGGGCAATGACCGGAAATCAGGTCGCCTGCGTGACTCGAATTAACCGGAAATTATTTGTCCCGCCATGGGAATCAGCTGCCTTACACAGTTTCACGAGAACCCTGTTGCCCTTGCCTGGTGGCGCGCACGGCTGGGCAGGGTGCTCGGCTGGCTGGGGCCATCAAGACGGCGGACGATTCTGGCGGCGGCAGCGCTCGGTGCCGGCGTAATAATTCCGCTTAATATCCTGGGCAGCCACAAAGGCTTGCCCCTGGCGCCGCGTGGTCCGGAAATCGCACTTGTCATTGTTTTGCTGTTCGCCATCCTCGGCCTCATATATCGCGCCGCCGCCGGTTTTTCATCCCTGCCGGCCATGATTCGACGCCACCCGCAAATGACGCTGCACCTGTTTTACTGGGGCTTTCTCGCCCTGCTGTGGACCGCCGGGCCAACTGCAGGAGGGTGGCGGACCGTGCTGTTCGGGATTGCGCTCATCTTTCCCTTTCTCATCTGGCGCTGCGCCTTCCTGCTGCTCTCGGGCCAGCATGGCCGCATGGTCGGCACAGGCTTTTCCGACCACCTCATCTACCTTTGGCCAGCTTATGGCGGGAACGACACGCCGTACGGCAAGGGTCTGGGTTACCTGTCCCAGTGCGAAGCAAAAACGGAAATCGAACTGGCGCGATCCCAGTTGGCGGGAATCAGGCTCATTCTTCTCGGTTTCTGGTGGGGCGTGGTCATGTACGTCCTGGAGGGAATTGTTTACGGGGAGGGCAATGCACTGACCCGCGCCGTCGGCGGGCGCACCCTCGGCATTCCGGCGCTGGGACAACTGGTCAAGCAGGGCGCT
>CAZYTN010000110.1:0-7698 GCA_964650115.1 uncultured Sulfuritalea sp. | reverse complement strand
GCACTTCGCGCAGCGCCTTGTGCATCAGGTGCGTCGCCGAATGGTGGCGGATGGTTCGCGCGCGCGCCAGGCTGTCTACTTTCGCCGTGACGCCGTTGCCGACTTTCAGGGTGCCGGTGCGCACCACGCCGTGGTGGCCGAAAACGCGCGCCTGGAGCTTCTGCGTGTCTTCCACCGCGAAGATGCCGTGCGTCGAGCGCAGTTCGCCAATGTCGCCGACCTGCCCGCCGGATTCGGCATAGAAGGGTGTATCGTCGAGCACCACCACGCCGATCTCGCCCTCGATCAGTTCATTGACCGGAGTGCCATCCTTGTAAAGGGCAAGGATGTTGCCGCGCGCTTCGAGTGATTCATAGCCGTGGAAGGAGGTCGACGGACCTTCGTACTCCAGGTTGGCCGCCATCTTGAACTTGCCGGCGGCACGCGCCTGTTCCTTCTGTCGCGTCATCGCGGCATCGAAGGCGGCGCTGTCGACGCTGATCTGCCGCTCGCGGCAGATGTCCGCCGTCAGGTCCAGCGGAAAGCCGTAGGTGTCATGCAGCTTGAAAGCCGTCTCGCCGTTGAAAACGCCGATGCCGGCTTTTTCCATCGCTTCCAGTTCGGCTTCGAGAATCGCCATGCCATGCTCGATGGTGGCGAAGAAGCGGTCCTCTTCCTGCTTGAGCACCTCCATCACGCGCGCTTTGCCGCTGACAAGTTCCGGATAAGCGGCGCCCATCTCGGCCACCAGGTCGGGCACCATCTTGTGGAAAAACGCGCTGCGCGCGCCGAGCTTCCAGCCGTGGCGTATGGCGCGGCGGATGATGCGGCGCAGGACATAGCCGCGCCCTTCATTGCCCGGGATCACGCCGTCGGCAATGAGGAAGGTGCAGGCGCGAATATGGTCGGCCAGCACGCGCAGCGAAGGGCTGTCCATGTCGGCATCCGAGGTCTCCCGCGCGGCCGCCGCGATCAGCGCCTGGAACAAGTCGATTTCGTAGTTGGCATGGACGCCCTGCAGTACCGCGGAGACACGCTCCAGCCCCATGCCGGTATCGACCGAGGGCTTGGGCAGCGGATGCATGACGCCCGCCTCGTCGCGATTGAACTGCATGAAGACGTTGTTCCAGATCTCGATGTAGCGGTCGCCGTCCTGGTCTTCGCTGCCCGGGGGGCCGCCCCAGATATGCTCGCCGTGGTCGTAGAAAATCTCGGTGCAGGGACCGCAGGGGCCGGTGTCGCCCATCATCCAGAAATTGTCCGAGGCGTAGCGCGCGCCCTTGTTGTCGCCGATGCGGATCACGCGCTCGGACGGCACGCCGACCTCCCGCGTCCAGATGTCGTAGGCCTCGTCGTCCTCGGCATACACCGTGACCCAGAGCTTGTCCGCCGGCAGGCGGTACACATCGACCAGCAGTTCCCAGGCGTACTTGATCGCATCGCGCTTGAAATAGTCGCCGAAGCTGAAGTTGCCCAGCATCTCGAAGAAGGTGTGGTGGCGCGCCGTGTAGCCGACGTTTTCCAGGTCGTTGTGCTTGCCTCCGGCGCGCACGCATTTCTGCGAGGTGGCGGCGCGGTTGTAGCTGCGCTTGTCGAAGCCGAGAAATACATCCTTGAACTGGTTCATCCCGGCGTTGGTAAACAGCAGCGTCGGATCCTCGTGCGGCACCAGCGAACTGGAGGCCACGATCTGATGGCCTTTCGCGGCGAAAAAATCGAGGAAAGCTTGGCGGATTTCGGAGCTTTTCATGGCAGAGGCGCAGCCTTTGATGCAAAGGCCCGATTTTACGCGATCACGGCCTTGTCCCACCAGGGGATACCGTTCGCGGCAGGGTGCCGCGGACATAAAAATCCTGCTGACAGGCGAGCTTGGACCAACCGCAGAGTGCTTACATTTCCGCCGAAGCCCAAAGGTCGGGCCGATCTGTAAATACGGCACTGACACCCATGGCGAACAGGCGATCGGCGTCTTGACGGCGATTGACCGTGTAACAGGCGAGCGGAAACCCGGCGCCGCGCACCGCCTGCAGCGCCTCGGCGGTCAGAGCGCACGCCGACGAGTGCAAGGCGCGTGCGCCCGTTTCCATGATGCGCTCGCGCCAATCGGCCGGAATCGCCTCGAACAGCACGGCCCGCGGCAGTTGAACGGCTTCATCGGCGGCGGCACGCAGGGCGCGGGAGGAAAACGAGGACAGCAGCAGTTTGCCCGTCGCCACAGCGGCGTGCCGGGCGACCGCCTGTCCGGTCTCGGCCTCCTGCCCCGCCGCTGGCTTGATCTCAACATTGGCCCACAAACCAAGAGCAGCGCACAGGCGCAAGGCTTCATCGAGAGTCGGCACCGGCTCCACGGCGAAAGCCGGGTGGTGCCGGCTGCCGGCATCGAGCCGGGCGAGTCGGGCAGAGGTCATCTCGACCACGTGCCCCTGGCCCGTGGTGGTGCGCTCCAGCGTCTCGTCGTGCATCAGGACAGGCACGCCATCGGCGGCGAGCATGGCGTCGAACTCGACCCCGCAACAACCGAGGCGCGCCGCAAGACGCAGGCCGGCCAGCGTATTTTCCGGCGCCAGGGCGCCGCCGCCGCGATGCGCTATGATGCGCGGGTAGATCACTGCTTGCGAACCGGCACCGCCTTGGCCGGCGGTGCTGCGGGTGCAACGGCCGCATTGACCCGACGCGCCGTGTTGTCGAGCGCCTCTTTCGCGGGCCGATCAGTAGTCCAGACAAAGGCCACTTCTTCGCCGAGAAACTCGTGCAGCCGGTCGCGAATCGGCCCGTGCCTGGCCCGCGTACTGCCTTTGCGCGTCACCGCAAGGCGCTTTTCCGCCGCATCCAGCAAGTGCTGCGGAATGCCCGAGTCGCGCAGTCCCTTCATCGCCGCAGGAGTCATCGGCAAATAACTGGTGGCCCGGACCCACTCGGCCTGCACCTCGGGACGCAGCATGAAGATCATGAAACGGGCCGCCAGTCTGTACTCATCCTTCTTGTGCCCGGCCAGCACCCACAAGCCGGCGCCATCCGGCAGGATATCGGCCGGCTTGGCGGCATACACATCGTCATAGTGCGGCAAGGCCGCAATGCCGACATCGAGTCCGGCGCGTCTGGCGTCGGCATACAGCGATGATTCGCCCGTGAGCATGGCGCATTCGCCACTGAGAAAGCGCCGATTGCCTTCACGGCCAGGGCCGGAATAATGAAAGTAGCGGCTCTTCTGCCAACTCGCCAGCAGCGCGAGATGCTTTACGTTGACCATGCCATTGACCTGCACCTGGTCCATCGGTCCTACCTTGGCGACTACTGCCTCGCCTGCCTGCGACGACACGTTCTCGGCATGAATCCAGGCGAAACGCGCAGTGGTCAGCGGACACTTGCCGCCGCGGTCGTAGATCTGGCCCGCCACCTTCTGCAATTCCCACCAGGTCTTTACCTGCGGGTCGGGATCAAGCCCGGCCTTGCGCAAGGCGGCGCGGTTGGTGAACAGCACCGGCAGGGACAGTGCGATCGGCAGCGCCTGAATGCGCCCGCTGGCATCGTCAACGGCATCGGCAACCTGGGGGTAAAACCCGGTGGTATCGAACTTCTGTCCGGCTTCGCGCATGACCTCGTGCAAGGGAAGAAAGCGCGGTCGGGTAGCAAAAAACTCCACGCTGTCGTCGGGATCGAGCAGGGCAAGGTGCGGCAGTACCTGCCTGTTTTCCAGGCCTCGCGTGTCCTGCAGGAGCACCCTGCCCTTGCCTTTCTGCTCGTCGTTGAAGCGCAAGGCAAGAGTCGCCAGCGTGTCCAGTGCCTTGCCTTCGAGATCATGGCGCAAGCTGATGTCCTGGGCCAGAGCCGGGAATGCCGCGCTGCATCCGAGCAGTGCCAGCAATATCATTTTCATGCGACTGCCTCTCATCCAACTCAAAAACGCGAGTTTATACGCGATTGGCCTCGCTCCCGAGGCGATTCGCTCCGGGCCGGAAGCGGCGCATTATCGAAAACGGTTTGTCCGCTGCGGTTCCCCGAAGAACTCCTTCAACATGAACGCCTCGAGACCTTCGTTATCTTCCATGCGCGCCGACAGGACCACCGTACGGTCAAGCCGCTGCGACTCCCAGTTGAAATTGCCTTTGTAATACCTGCGGATCAGTTCGATCATCTTGCGCACGATGGCAATTTCGATGCTGCTGTTGGTCCCGATTTCGACCTGAACGTATTCGCGCCGGGAATTGCTCGAATCGTTGGTCCAGCCGCGGAAGGAGAAAGCCGCGCTGCGCGATTCGATGCTGATGATCTGGAATATGCCGCTGGTGCCGACCGTCAGATTGCGTTTGACGTTCGCCATCCGGATTTCATCCTCCGACGGCTCGCGCTCGGCGGACGGAGCCGCGGCTGCGGCCTGATCCCTGGCGGAGAGCCCCTCGGCCGCCCGGCGGCGCGCCCTTGCCGCGTCGACAAAGGACTGCATGTCCGGCGGCGCGTCGGCGGCCGGCGGCGAAGGAACCCGTGGCATAACCGGCTCCACCGGTCTGGAAAGCGTGTTCTCCGGAGGCTTGTTCAAGGCAATGACCGGAGCCGCCGCAGCACTGGGGCGACGCTTCGCAGTCGGTTCCGGCGGAGTCTCCGGAATGGCGGCCGGGAAGCTCTGCGCAGCCGGTGGCGATGCGGGTGGCCGCAAATTCACGAGAAGTGAATTGCGGGTGGTTTCAGATGGCTCGCCGCTGCCCACATGCAGCGGGGGAACGACGAACAGCACCAGCCCATGCACGATAATCGAGCCGAGGAAGGCATACAGGGTGCTGCGACGAACACGCCAATGCAGGTAAGGATCATGCGTCGGCGGTATTTCCCAGGCGAATTTCTTCTGGCTGATTTTCGAGTCCGGCGTCACGGTGTCACACCGTCAGTCGGCGCAGACGGCACGGCATTGCGGGCGTATCGGTATGTGCGGGAACACCAACAAGTGACCGAGCTGGGAACAGAAGAGAGATTTGTGGAAAGAAATGCACCACCCGTCCCAAAATCCCACCGGGGGATACCGTCCGCACCTTCGGCGCGGACATAATGCAAAAAGCAGTTAGTGATCACTTTCACTAACTGCCTTGTCGGTTTATGGCGCGCCCGGAGAGATTCGAACTCCCTACCCCTTGGTTCGTAGCCAAGTACTCTATCCAGATGAGCTACGGGCGCTTGCGAGGGCCGAATTATACCCAAGAATCAGGTGAAGACAAGATCGAAACCACGCGCAGACGGCAAGACAGCACTGTCGGCAGCCACTGCAGCGTTCATTTTTTTTGTGTATCACGGATTCGCCGGGCCAGCGCCCTGACTTGCTCCGCCGATGCCGCCTCCAGCTTCTTGTCCTTGAACAGCAGCCAGAGCAGACCGCCGTTGATCAGCACCAGAGCGACCTCGATATACAGGATCGCTGTCACCAATTGTCGCTGCGAGTTGTCGCCAAACAGAAAATAAAAACCCTCAAAGGTAGGCAAGGCGGCTTTGGTGATCGCCGAAAAATATTCGAATGGCGGAAACAGGAGTACCAGCACCAGATTGACCGCCACCAGTGCCAGCACGACTCTTTGCCGCCGGTTGCCGCCGAGACTCCGGCTTGCCCGCAGAGGCGGATCGCGCAGCAGCAACATGGCAATGCAGGCATTGATCAGCACCACGATGAGTTCGAGCGCGAGAAAATTCGTGTTCATCACGCGATTCTGATGGGAGCCAAAGACGAAGTAAAAGCCGTCGAAGGTGGGGACGTTGCCGCGTAGCAGCGAAACGTAATCGTACGGCGGGAAAATCATGAGCAGTGTCAGGTTGACGACTGCAACGACCAGCGCGATCCCTTGGGCAGCATTCATGGCGCGAGTCTACTACCAAGCCGGTGGCGGCCGCTCACAGCGTGAGATGATCGAATTGCCCGACAGCCGCAGCCGAGTCCGGCCTGCACGAGATGGTGGAGGTGAGCGGGATCGAACCGCTGGCCTCGACGTTGCGAACGTCGCGCTCTCCCAACTGAGCTACACCCCCATCGAGCGCTGCGGATTATAGCAACCGCGATGGGCCAGGGGAAGTTGCCATCAGGCAAGGCTTACCTCATCCACCGCACATTTGGTCACGCCCAGGGCAGTGCGCACCACCAGTGGATAGGCGCTGCCGATGAACGGACCGAAACTGGCGATGTTGTAGCCAACCACGAGGCCGGGTATGTTGCCGATCAGCACCTCGCGCCCGACGACGAAACCCAGGTTGATGGCGACATTCACAGCGGCTCCGATGGTGCGGCCTGGCGGTTCGGAGTTCTGCTGGATTTTCCCCGGGCGCGAGCCCTTGCGCTCTTTGGCAGCCATAGCTTCCTTCTCCTGGCGGGAAACCCGCCTCCGGAAAAATTATCGGCCGCCGCTGGAAACTTTAGGCCTTAATGACAATAATGTTTCACCCCTATTTCGAACCGGCCGCAGCGCGGCGCAGACGGTCACTCACCGCCCGCCAGGCCTCTTCGTCCGGCGGCGCCGCAACAAGGATCAGGTCGCGACCCATCGCATCCAGCTCACGCAGCCTCGCGTAGAGATCATGGGCGAACCGGGCAGGATCGGCGCTGGCCGGGCACCAAACGATGTCCGGATGATCAAGGGTAAGTGGCAGAGCGGCCAGCACGGCGATGCGCCGGCCGGCGGCCAGCGCAAGCCGTGCCGTCGCGTCAAGATCCGCCACCGCCGCCAGTTGCAGTCGGGTACGCGGTGCATAGTGGGCTTCCAGGCTGCCCGAAACCCGCGGTGCATTTGGCGCCCCGCCGAATTCCGGCGGGTAGCCAAGAACCTTTGCGATGGCCTTGGCATCCAGCATGCCGGGCCGCAGAATTCTCACTACAGCGCCGGACAGATCAAGGATGGTAGATTCGATGCCGACCGCGCACGGGCCGCCGTCGACAATCATGGAAACGGCATCGCCGAGTTCCTCGCGCACATGCGCCGCCGTGGTCGGGCTTACGCGACCAAAACGGTTGGCCGAGGGTGCGGCCAATCCACCTCCGTTCGCGCCAGCGAATTCGCGCAAGATTTGCAAAGCCAGCGGATGATTCGGCACGCGCAGGCCGACCGTGTCCTGGCCGCCGGTAACGGCGTCCAGCGCCGACGGATGGCGCTTCAGGATCAAGGTCAGGGGCCCCGGCCAGAATGCGGCCGCCAATTTGCGCGCCGCTTCCGGAATGTCGACAGCCCAGTGCTCCAGATGCGAAGCGTCCGCAAGATGCACAATCAGCGGATGGTCGGCCGGCCTTCCCTTGGCCTTAAAAATCTTTCCAATAGCGAGCGGGTTGTTTGCGTCAGCACCGAGCCCGTAGACCGTTTCGGTGGGAAAGGCGACCAGTTCTCCGGCGCGCAGCAATGCCGCCGCACGCGCGACTTCAGACGCCGGCACTGTCATCCTCGATGCCGATCAAGCGCCGTGCCGCCAGCGCCGACTTTTGCACTTGCTGCGCGTCGGCGCCGATCACGGTGAAATGTCCCATCTTTCGTCCCGGACGGGCGTGGTGCTTGCCGTAGAGATGCAGTTTGAGGTTCGGTACGGCGAGCAGCAGCGCCCAGTCGGGCTCATTGCTGTGGTGCGGATTCTTCAGGTACCACAGGTCGCCGAGCAGGTTCACCATCACGGCGGCCGAATGCGCGCGCGCCTCGCCCAGCGGCAAGCCGGTCAGCGCCCGCACCTGCTGCTCGAACTGGTTGGTGACGCAGGCATCGATGC
>CAZYTN010000109.1:0-7713 GCA_964650115.1 uncultured Sulfuritalea sp. | reverse complement strand
CGGCCAGGTAGCGTGGACCGATGCGGTTGTAGCCGGCGCGTTCGAGGCGCTTGAACCGGGCGGAGTCGAAGCTCATGGCAAAGGCCCCGCACTGCGGGCTGCGGCAGTCTTGAGCAGATCGAAGCTATACACGGCAAGGCCGCTCCAGATCGCGGCAAAGGTCAGGGCGCGGATGAGATCCAGCGGTTCGCGATACACCAGTACGGCGAGCAGGAAGGTGATCGATGGCGCCAGGTATTGCAGAAAGGCCATCATGGAGAGCGGCAGGCGCCGCGCCGCGACGGCAAACAGCAGCAGCGGAATCGCCGTGATCGGGCCGGTGGCGACCAGCAGCAGGTCGCGCCCGCTCGGGAGGTTCGAGCCGCCGCCGAAGTGGCCCTGTCCGGAATACGCCAGCCAGGCCAGCCAGGCCAGCGCCACTGGCGTCATGCAGACGGTTTCGAGAAACAGGCCGCTGGCGGCATCGAGCGGCAGTTGCTTCCTCAGCAGGCCGTAGATGCCGAAGGTGCCGGTCAGCACCAGGGCGATCCAGGGCAGGCCGCCGGCGCGTGCCGCCTCGATGGCCACGCCGATCGCGGCCAGCAGCACGGCCAGCCATTGCAGCGGCCGCAGGCGCTCTTTCAGCACCAGCACACCGAGGGCGACGTTGAACAGGGGCAGCATGAAATAGCCGAGGCTGGTTTCGAGGATGTGGTCGTTATTTACGCCCCAGACGAAGGTCAGCCAGTTGCCGAGCACCAGCGCCGAAGCCAGCGCGATCTTCGCCAGTTGCGCCGGGATGCGGGCGACGCGCAGCGCGTCGCGGAAGCCGCGGCCGAAGGCGATCAGGGCCGTCATCAGCAGCATGGCCCAGACCACGCGATGGGCGATGATCTCGACCGCCGGTACCTCGGCGATCTGCTTGAAGAAGATCGGTACCAGGCCCCAGGTCAGGTAGGCAACGATGCCCGCGACGATGCCGAGCCGGGTATTCTCCGGCGTGGCCGCCGGGTGCGTCGGATTCACAGCGAGTCGGCTAGCCCGGCAAATTCGATGATCGGGTCGAGGACCTCGTTCCAGCGCGTAAAACTGTGATCGCCGTCGGCCAGCACGGTTTGCCGCGCCCCGGCATAGCGGCGCACGGCGTCGCGGTAGTCGAGGGTTTCGTCGCCCTGTTCCACCAGCAGCCAGAAGCGCTGCGGTTTGCTCAGGACAGGCGCCTCGATGGCGCGCAACTGCTCGACGTGGTCCAGGGTGAACTCGAAGCTTTCGCCGGTATAGAGCCAGCGCTGCGGGCCGATGTACTGCTGCAGCGAAAGATGCGCGACCACGGCGGGATTGACCAGCACGCCCTTGAGATCGAAAGTTTCCGCCAGATACGTGGCGTAGTAGCCGCCGAGCGAGGAGCCGATCACCGTGGCGACGTCGTGGCGGTCGATCAGGTCTTCGGCCAGCGCGATGGCGTCCTTCGGCGCCGCCGGCAATTGCGGGCTGAGGAATTTGTCGCCGAGGCCGCGCTCGCGCATGCGCGCTCCCAGCGCCTGCGCCTTGTGCGACTGCGGGCCGCTCGTAAACCCGTGAAGGTAGAGGATCATGGCGATGACCAATCCACCACGCCCATCTGCCAGGTGGCGAGGACGACGATGCCGAAGGCGATGCGGTACCAGGCGAAAATGGTGAAATCGTGGGTCGAGATGAAGCGCAGCAGCCAGCGCACGCAGAGAAAGGCGGAGACGAAGGAGGCGGCGAAGCCGACGATCCAAAGGCCGAGGTCGTCCACCGCCAGCAAGTGGCGTTCCTTGTACATCTGGTAGGCGCTGGCGGCCATCAGCGTCGGCACGGCAAGGAAGAAGGAAAACTCGGTAGCCGCCTTGCGCGAGAGACCGAACAGCAGGCCGCCGATGATCGTCGCGCCGGAACGCGAGGTGCCCGGGATTAGCGCGCAGGCCTGGGCCAGGCCGAGTTTCAGGGCGTCCAGCGGCGTCAGGTCCTCGACCCGCTCGACGCGCACCACATGCTGGCGTTTCTCGGCCCAGAGGATGATGAAGGCGCCGACGATGAAGGCCGTGGCCACCGTCACGGGATTGAACAGCGTGGCCTTGATCGCCTTGCCGAATATCAGGCCGAGGATGGCCAGCGGCAGGAAGGCGATCACGATATTGAGCGCGAAGCGCTGCTCCCCGGCATCGCGCGACAGGCCGGCGAACACGCGGCCGAAGCGCACGCGGTATTCCCAGCAGATGGCCAGCATCGCCGCAGCCTGAATCACGATCAGGAACAGCTTGCCACGCTCGTCGTTGAAATGCAGCAGATCGCCGGCGAGGATCAGGTGGCCGGTGGACGAGACCGGAAGGAATTCGGTGAAGCCTTCGACCAAGCCGAGAATCAGCGCCTGCAGCAGCGGGTGAAAATCCATGTCGGAAGAATAAAGTGGCGCCGAAAACGCAGTTTCAGTGAAGGCTAACGTCGGCTTGATCGACGTTAAGCGCAGCGGCCGTAACTAATGAGGGCGCCGAGTCTAGCATGCGGCGGTAGCCGCCTCCAGTTGCGCCAGCCAGGCAAGAGCCGCATTGCGGTCCTTGCCGCACATCTCGGCCGAGGGCTGCAGCCCGGAGCAGCAGGACGGGCGCCGCGAGCTGCCGAACAGCGTGCAGCGATAGTCGGGCGTCAGGTGTACGCAGGGTTCGCCGGCGGGCTTGTCCAGGGTGCTGATCGAGGGCGCGATGCAGCAGGCGCCGCAGCCGGGTCGGCAGTTCATGGTCTTGAGCACCGTGTCGCCAGCGCCGACTCTTACGAAGCCTTGTAGATCTCGCTGCCGGCCTTGACGAATTCGACGGCCTTGACCTCCATGCCTTTCTCCAAGGCCTCCTGCTCCGAAACGCCGATCTTCGCCGCGTAGTCGCGCACGTCCTGGGTGATTTTCATGGAGCAGAAATGCGGTCCGCACATGGAGCAGAAGTGGGCCAGCTTGGCGCCGTGCTGGGGCAGGGTTTCGTCGTGGAATTCGCGCGCCTTGTCGGGGTCGAGGCCGAGGTTGAACTGGTCTTCCCAGCGGAATTCGAAGCGTGCTTTGGACAGTGCGTTGTCGCGCGCCTGCGCTCCCGGGTGGCCCTTGGCGAGGTCGGCGGCGTGGGCGGCGATCTTGTAGGCCATGATGCCGTCCTTGACGTCGTTCTTGTCCGGCAGGCCGAGGTGTTCCTTCGGCGTCACGTAGCAGAGCATGGCCGTGCCGTACCAGCCGATCATCGCCGCGCCGATGGCGCTGGTGATGTGGTCATAGCCCGGCGCGATGTCGGTGGTCAGCGGGCCCAGGGTGTAGAAGGGGGCTTCGCCGCAGAGGCGCAACTGCTCGTCCATGTTGAACTTGATCATGTGCATCGGCACGTGGCCGGGGCCTTCGATCATCACCTGCACGTCGTGCTTCCAGGCGATCTTGGTCAGTTCGCCGAGGGTTTCCAGTTCGCCCATCTGCGCCGCGTCGTTGGCGTCGTAAATCGAGCCGGGACGCAGGCCGTCGCCGAGGCTGAAGGCGACGTCGTAGGCCTTCATGATCTCGCAGATGTCCTCGAAGTGGGTGTAGAGGAAATTCTCCTTGTGGTGCGAGAGGCACCACTTGGCCAGGATCGAGCCGCCACGGCTAACTATTCCCGTCATGCGCTTGGCCGTCAGCGGCACATAGCGCAGCAGCACGCCGGCGTGGATGGTGAAGTAATCGACGCCCTGCTCGGCCTGTTCGATCAGGGTGTCCCTGAAGATTTCCCAAGTGAGGTCCTCGGCACGGCCGTCGACCTTTTCCAGCGCCTGGTAGATCGGCACCGTGCCGATCGGCACCGGGCTGTTCCTCACGATCCACTCGCGGGTTTCGTGGATGTTCTTCCCGGTCGAGAGGTCCATCACCGTGTCGCCGCCCCAGCGGATGGCCCAGGTCATCTTGTCCACCTCGTCCTGGATGGTCGAGGCCAAGGGCGAGTTGCCGATGTTGCAGTTGATTTTGGTGAGGAAGTTGCGGCCGATGATCATCGGCTCGGATTCCGGATGGTTGATGTTGTTGGGGATGATGGCGCGGCCGCGGGCGACTTCGTCGCGGACGAACTCGGGCGTGATCACGCGCGGAATCGAGGCGCCGAAGCTCTGGCCGGGGTGCTGCTGGCGCAGCAGGTCGTCGAGGCCGTCGAGCTTCTGGTTCTCGCGGATCGCGACATATTCCATTTCCGGCGTGATGATGCCCTGGCGCGCGTAGTGCATCTGCGACACATTCTTGCCGGCGAGCGCACGGCGCGGGCGGCGCGCGAGGTCGAAGCGCAGCCCGGCGAGCTCCGCGTCGATGGCGCGCCGGCGGCCGTACTCGGAGGAGAGGTCAGGCAGTTCCTCGGTATCGCCGCGTTCGGCGATCCAGCCGGCCCGCAACTGGGGCAGGCCCCTGCGGATGTCGATGGTCGCCGTCGGATCGGTGTAGGGGCCGGAGCAGTCATAGACCGTGACCGGCGGGTTGGGCACGTCGGCCGTCGCGCTCTGGGCGATCTCGCGCATCGGCACGCGGAGGTCGGGCCGGCTGCCGGCGACGTAGACCTTGCGCGAGTTGGGCAGCGGGGCGATCGCGGCGGCGTCGACATGGGCGTCGGCGGCGATGAAATTTTCGTTGGCGTTCATGGGGCAAGCTCGATTCAGGTGGGGGGTGGGGCAGGGGTCTGAAACTACTGGAAAGACGGGTCGAATGCAACCCGACGTGCGGCAAGGGCAAATCAGGAAAGCGTCACCGGATGAAGCCGATTTTCTGCAGCGCCTCGAATATCTTGGTCGCCAGCAGCGCGTGGCCGGCGACGTTCGGGTGCAACTGGTCGGCCTTGAGCGCGGTGTCCGACAGCACCTCGGGCAGCGCGTCGGCGATCAGCGGCACTTTCTTGTCCTTGGCCACTTCGGCGTAGAAGTCGGCGGCAGAAAGGCTGTTGAATACGGCGCCGGCAATGCTGGGCTTCGGCGTTGCCAGCAAGACCGCCTTCGCGCCGCGAGCCTTGACGAGGTCCAGCATGCTGCCGAGGTTGGCAACGGTCTGCGCCTGCGGCAACTTGCGCAGCATGTCGTTGCCACCCAGGCTCACCAGCACCAGTTGCGGCTGGTGTTCTTCGAGCAGTGCGGGCAGGCGTTCGAGGGCCTGGGCGCTGGTGTTGCCGCTGATGCCGGCATTGATCACCACCCAGCCGGTTTTCTGCGCCAGCAGGGTCGGCCAGTCTTCGCCGGGCTTGACCCCGTGCGGCGCGGTCAGGCTGTCGCCCAGTGCCAGCACCTTGCTGCCTGTCGCGAGGGCCGCTTCCTTTTTTGTGCCGCCGCAGGCGACGGCAAGCAGCAGAACGAGCAGGGCGAGAAAACCGCGGGTAGTCGAAAACGGTGTGCTCATCGGCGTCAGGACTGGCCGAACACTTCGTTCAATTGCCGCGCGACGCGGATGAAGGTGGTGCGCTTGGAGAGCTCGCGCAGCTTGTGCGCGCCGACATAGGTACAGGCGGAGCGCACCCCGCCGAGGATTTCCTGCACCGTGGCCTCGACCGGGCCGCGTGCATCGAGCAGGACTTCCTTGCCCTCCGTGGCGCGGTAGTTGGCAACGCCGCCGGCATGCTTGTCCATCGCCGCGCGCGAGCTCATGCCGTAAAAGCGCAGCTTCTGCACGCCGTCCTGTTCGACCATTTCACCCATGCATTCGTCGTGGCCGGCGAACATGCCGCCCAGCATGACGAAATCGGCGCCGCCGCCGAAGGCCTTGGCCAGGTCGCCCGGCGAGGTGCAGCCGCCGTCGGCGCAGATCAGCCCGCCCAAACCGTGGGCGGCATCGGCGCATTCGATAATGGCCGAGAGTTGCGGATAACCGATGCCGGTCATCTTGCGCGTGGTGCACACGGAGCCGGGGCCGATGCCGACCTTGACGATGTCGGCGCCGTCGAGGATCAGCTCCTCGGCCATCTCGCCGGTGACCACGTTGCCGGCCATGATCGTGATGTCGGGCCAGGCCTGGCGCAGGCGCTGCAGGAAATCGATGAAGGACTTGGTGTAGCCGTTGGCGACGTCGACGCAGACATGGGCTATCGCGGCGCCGGCCAGCTGCTTGACGCGGCAGAACTTGTCGTAATCCTCGCGCGTGATGCCCATCGAGTAGAACACCGTCGCGGCTTCCGGCAAGGCCTTGAAATAGGCGATCAGCTCGGCCTCTTCGTAGTGCTTGTGCAGTGCCGTCGCCAGTTCGTGGCCGGCCAGCGCCTGCGCCATTTCGAAAGTGCCGACGGTATCCATGTTGGCGGCGATGATCGGCACGCCGTGGTAGCGGCGCCCCGAATGGCGGAAGACGAACTCGCGAGAAATATCGACCTCGGAACGCGAAGTCAGCGTCGAGCGCTTGGGGCGTATCAGGACATCCTGGAAATCAAGCTTCAGCTCTTCTTCGATGCGCATGAGGGCTTCCTTTCTCGAATGCCGGGTGACATTGGCGGGTGCTCCGGTTTGAACCTTTTCGGCATCAGGCGTGGCATGGCTTCGGGATCGGGCGCCAAGCTTACCGCGTAAACCCCGGGGCCGATTCCGAGGCTGCCAGGCTTGACGTCCCCGATCGCTTCTATATACTGACTGACTGGTCAGTAACTAAATTTCCCCCATGCAAGCCATCTCTCACCCCCGTCAGCGTCGCAAGGAAGCGCGTCCCGCCGAACTCATGGCGGCGGCGCTGGAACTGTTTGTCGAAAAGGGTTTCGCCGGCACCCGGCTGGATGATATCGCGGCACGCGCCGGGGTGTCGAAGGGTACCCTGTATCTCTACTTCGACAGCAAGGAAGCCCTGTTCAAGGCCGTGATCCAGGAGGGCATCGTGCCGATTCTGGAGCAGGGTGCCGGGCTCGTCGACGCTTTCAAGGGCAGCGCCGCCGAATTGCTGCGTGTCCTGATCGGCGAATGGTGGCAACGCATCGGCAACACACATCTGGGTGGCGTGCCCAAGCTGATGATCAGCGAGGCGCGCAACTTCCCCGACCTGGCTGCCTACTACCATGATGCCGTGATCATGCGTGGCCGCGACCTGATGCGGCGCACCCTGCGGCGGGGCATCGCTTCCGGCGAATTCCGCGCCGTCGACATCGAGACGGCGATCGACGTGATCTTCGCCCCGGTGCTGATGATGGTGATCTGGCGCTATTCGCTGGGCGCCTGCTGCGGCACGGCGCACGACCCGCAGGTTTATCTGAACACCCACCTCGATCTGGCCCTGCGCGGACTGACGGCGCCGGTTGCATCTGGAGATTTCGCATGAAATTTGCCCCTTTCTTCCTGCTGCCCTTCCTGCTGGCCGCCTGCAGCGAAGCGCCGCCGCCTCCGGCCGCGCCAAAACTGGTACGGACCCTGAAAGTCGGCCAGCCCTCTCCCTCGATCCCTCTCCCGGAGGGAGAGGGAAGACAGTCTGCTTCCTTCTCCTTGCCGGAGAAGGGCGGGGGGATGAGGGGCGACATGGCGCTTGACCTCACCGATCGCAGCTACAGCGGCGAAGTCCGCGCACGCATCGAAACCACGCTGGGCTTTCGCGTCGCCGGCAAGATCGTCGAGCGCCGCGTCGATGTCGGCGCGGCGGTCAAGGTCGGCCAGGTGCTGGCGCGACTCGATGCGGCCGATGCCGGTTTGCAGGCGATTCAAGCCGAGGCGCAGCTCGCGCTGGCGGCGGCCGACCTGGCGCGCTACCGCGACCTGAAAGCGCGGAACTAC
>CAZYTN010000108.1:0-7731 GCA_964650115.1 uncultured Sulfuritalea sp. | reverse complement strand
ATCCGGTGCTGATGGCCGGCGCCATGAAGAAGGCGGTCGAGGCGGGACGCGAGGCGTACCGCGCCGGACGCATGCCGAAGAAATATTACGCGGCGACGCCGAGTTCGCCCGGCGGCGGGCTCATTGGCCAAAGCGGCGGCCACGGCGACAAATGACGCAGCGGATTTTTGCCTGCGGCCTGTGTGCGCTGCTGCTGGGAGCAGCGCAGGCCGCGGACGCGCCGCCCGCAGTCACCGCCACGGGCACGACCGCGGAGGCGCCTGCCCTCGAGGTCAAACCCGAACGCCGGGGCTATGCCTCCGGCCAGCCCGAAATATTCATTCGTCAGCGCCTGTTCGGACGCGCTCACGGGTTGTCCCTGCTGGCCGCAGCGTGTCTTGACATGCCGGCCTATTCAAAGGCAGTCCAGGACGCCTATGCCGCCTGGCACGCGAAGCAGGCGAGGACCATCGAAACCATCGTGCACGATCTGGCCATCTATTATTTCGGGCCGCGTGCCGGCGAGGCCCAGTGGTTCGATCTGGCGTACGCCCTGAATCTCCCCGACAGTATCCAGCCTGCGTTGGGCGAAGTGACCTTGCACGCCGCCTGCGCCTCCCTGCCCGAGGCGATCCCGCGGTCGCGCTACGCGCTCGACAAGCTGCTGGCCGGTTCCGTCGATGTGGACACCCCGCAGAGCGACGTCGCCGCCGTACCGCCGGCGCCGACTATTCAAAAGCCCGCCAAATGAGCGGGACCGCCGAAGAGCCTGCGGCGGAAGAACGCCGCGCCAGCCACATCCGCAGCTTCGTCCTGCGCCAGGGCCGCGTCTCCGCCGCGCAGCGGCGATTCCACGAGGAAGGCATGCCGCGCTGGGGCGTTCCCTATCAGGCAACCCCGCTCGACCTCGATGCCGTGTTCGGTCGCCATGCGCCGCGGATTCTCGAGATCGGCTGCGGCATGGGCGAGACCACCGCGACCATCGCTGCCGAACATCCGCAAAACGACTACCTCGGCATCGAAGTGCACACGCCCGGCGTCGGCAGCCTGCTGAAGGAAATCGCCACGCGCGAACTATCCAACCTGCGCGTGATCCAGCACGATGCGGTCGAGGTGGTGCGCGACATGATCGCGCCGGCTTCGCTTTCCGGAATCCATATTTTCTTTCCCGACCCCTGGCCGAAAAAACGCCAGCAAAAGCGCCGCCTGATCCAGCCTGAATTCATAAAGATGCTGGCGACGCGGCTGGCTCCCAGCGGCTACCTGCATTGCGCGACCGACTGGGAAGACTATGCCCTGCAGATGCTGGATGTGCTCTCCGGCGAAACGCTGCTGCTGAACATGGCCAACGGCTTTACACCGCGCCCTCCGTATCGTCCGCAGACCAAGTTCGAAAGCCGCGGCTTGCGGCTGGGTCACGGCGTGTGGGATGTGGTGTTCCGGCACAAGGACTGACCTCAAGAACTGATGTATTTGACGGCGCACCCCTTCTGGCTGGTCGGCTTCCGGCCATTTTTCGCCCTGGCCTGCCTGTCGGGACTCGGCCTGCCGCTGCTCTGGGTACTGATCCATCTTGGCGCGCTGCCTGCGCCGGAAACCTCATTCAGCACCGTGCAGTGGCACGCCCACGAGATGTTCTTCGGCTTCGGCTGGGCCGTGCTCGGCGGCTTCCTGCTGACTTCGACCAAGAACTGGGTGCGGATCCGCGGTTATCACGGCGCGGCGCTGATCTTTCTGGTCGCGGCCTGGCTCTTCGAGCGTGCAGGCATGGCATTCGGCGCAGGCTGGCCGGGCTTTTTCTTCGAACTTTCCAACACGCTGTTTCTGGCTTCGATCGTCGCCATGCTGCTGTGGACCCTGGTGCGCCATCGCCAGGACGACAGCTACCGCGACAACTATTTTTTCCTGCTGATCCTCCCCGCCTTCCTGATCGCCAAGCACCTGATGCTGAGTGTCGACCATTTCCAGGCCGGCGTCCTCATGGCCACCGGCCTCTTCCGCGTCGCCTTCCTCGTCATGCTGGAACGCACGCTGACCCAGTTCATGAAGGGCATCTTCCAGGTCGACATCCTGCGCCACGCGACGCTGGACAAGGCCATCAAGCTGCTCGCGCTGCTGCTGGTCGGCGCCGGCCTGATGCCGCCGTCGCTGGCGGCATGGCTGTCGCTGCTGCTGGCGCTGTTGCTGGCCGGCAGGTTTTTCTTCTGGAAGCCGCAACTGGCCCTGCGCCGACTCGATCTCGGCATCATGTACCTGGGCTATGCCGCGATCGTGCTGCAGCTGCTGGTTGAGTTTCTCGGCCAGGTCGCAGCGCCGGCCTGGGTCGGCGCCTTTTCGATGCACGTGTTCGGCCTCGGCGTCATGGGCCTGATCATTCCCGCGATGCTGATCCGCATCGCCAAGGGCCACACCGGCCGGAAAGTGGTCTTCGAACCTATCGACAAGGCGGTGCTGTGGATCATGATCGCCGCCTTCCTGCTGCGCGTCGTCGCGCCGCAGTTCCATCCGCAGGCTTATGCCCTCTGGCTGGTCCTCGCCGCCTGCGGCTGGCTCGCCGGCTTCGGCATCCTGGCCTGGCGCCTGATTCCCTTCCTGCTGCAGGCCCGCATCGACGGCAAGGAACACTGACTTTCATGCTGCGGGAAACATCACCCCGCAGCATGAAAGTCAATGCTTTTCAGACACCCGCCCCCCTTCCCGCTACGCGGCCCACGGCTGGCTTTGCACAGCCAGCCGGCTGCGGCGGCGCGACGCATGCGTCGCGAATTCCCGCCTCGCCCCCTCGCGGGGGGGTCCTGGTTTGCTCGCTACGCTCGATATCCGACAATATGCCAAACCGGTGATCTCACGCTACCCTCCGCCGTCGACCACGATGTCGAAGCGCAGCGTCCCCGGCGCATCGGCCTGCTCCACGCCGACCAGGCGCGACCGCGCCGCCGGGTCGACCGACATGAACAGGCCGTCGCGCTGATTCTGACGCCCGGCCGCGCCGGGCAGGTACATCTGCGTCACCAGCAGTTCCCGCGCGCCGCGGCTGAGGCGAAAGTGCACGTGCGGCGTGCGCCCCGGATAGGCGACCGGCATCACCGTGCGGAAGCGGTAGTCGCCGTCGCGGCCGGTGGTGGCACGGCCGTAGCCGCGGAAATTCGGATCGAGCGGCGGCGGGCTGTCATCGTGCGGATGGTGGTAGCGGCCGTGGGCGTTGGTCTGCCAGATCTCGACGAGGATGCCGGCCTGGGCGCGGCCGGCGGTGTCCTGCACGCGTCCGGCGATGGTCAGCGGCGTGCCGAGCGCGCGAGCGCGACCATCCACCGTGGTCAGGTCGCTGCCGGCGGCGGGATCGGGCTGCAAGGGGTAGAAGGGGCCGAGCATCTGACCCGGCGTCGCCGGCATCGCGGCGACGCTGCGCAGCGACCAAGGCAGGACCGCGAGCAGCGGCAGCGACAGGACAAAGCGGCGGCGGCCCGCCGCAGGCTCCGCACTCATGGCTTCAGATCCCGTGAAGAAATCGTGGCGCAGCAGATCTATTCACGAGATACAAGTTCCAGGTCGCTGGTGAAGGGCCGGTTGGGATAGTGAAAGGCCACCGGCCCGTCCGGTTCGGCATGGATGAACTGGTGCACCGAAGGATCGGCCGAACCCAGAAGTTCTTCCGGCGTGCCGGAGGCGACGACCACGCCGCCATGGATGAAGTAGGCATAGTCCACCACCTTCAGGGTTTCCGAAACATCGTAGGTGACGACGATCGACGTGCCGCCGAGCGCATCGTTGAGGCGGCGGATCAGCTCGGCGATGACATTCAGCGAAATCGGATCGAGTCCGGCGAAGGGTTCGTCGTACATGGCCAGCATCGGATCGAGGGCAATCGCCCGCGCCAGCGCCACGCGGCGCGCCATGCCGCCCGAGAGTTCGTTGGGCATCAGGGTCCTGGAGCCGCGCAATCCGACCGCATGCAGTTTCATCAGCACCAGGTCGTGGATCAGGTCTTCGGGCAGGTCGGTCAGCTCGCGCATGGGAAAGGCGATGTTTTCGTACACGGAGACATCGCTGAACAGCCCGCCGGCCTGGAACATCATCCCCATGTTGCGGCGCATTTCGTAGAGCCCCCTGTTGTCGAGCTCATGAACGACGCGACCATTGACGCGCACCGCCCCGCGGTCGGGGCGCCGCTGGCCGCCGATGAGCTTGAGGATGGTGCTCTTGCCGGCGCCGCTGACGCCGAGGATGCCGACCACCTTGCCGCGCGGCACGGCCAGCTGGATCCCCTTGAGGACCTGGTTGCTGCCGTAGGCAAAATGCAGGTCCTCGATTTCAATCAGGTTCTTCGAATTGTCATTCACGCTGTCGCTTCCTTGCCGGTCGATCGCCGGGCCGTATGGTGACACATATTGTGCCGCTCGAAGCACGCCTGAGTCGGCGACGAACTGCGCGGATGCACCCGAGCGCTGCTGCCTGCCGGCGTATCCATCGCTTCGTCAGCGCGGACAGACGCCTAGTCCGGGGTGGATTTCGAGATCGTCCGCGGAACAATCCGGGAACGGCTCGCGGCGCATTTCCACTCCCTGAACGTCCCGATACACCAGTTCGTCGCTATCGAAGACATATTCCGGATGGATGGCATTGTTCCAGCAGTTGAGGAAATAGGTATAGAAGGCGGGAAAGAACCCGCGGTTGGGCTTGGCCGGCTGCAGCGCGAAGACGTATTCGGGAAACTTGTCGATATCGCGGCTGTCGTGGCAGCAGCGGACCCAGACATGTTCGCCGGTGAAGATCAGCTTCCAGAAGGGCGGGGCGTCGTAGAACCGGATGGTGACGTTCTTGCCCGCCACTTGCAACTGCCGCAGGCTGTCGATGCTGGCCCGGATTTCGCGTCGCAGATTCGCCAGGGCAGCGCCAGGATCGGCATGGGCCGCCGCATAGACATTCGCCCCCGAACCGACCGGATTGAGCAGCATCACGCGAATTTCGTAGTACTCCTGCAGGGTGTCGTGCAGCGGGCTGTTCGGAACGGCAAAGGTACCGTAGCCGGTAACGGCCATGATGTTGACGTCGCGCTTCCAGGGCAGACGGCGGAACTGCTGTTCCTTGCCCCAGCGCGACAGCCAGTCGTCGCTTTCCCTGGCGTAGATCAGTGACGCGATATTGCTCATGCGCGCCTGGCCACGAAAGTCCCAGGCAATCTTGACCAGGTTGAACAGCAGCACCAGCACCGCGGCAAAACCCAGCTCGGTATAGAGCAGCGCCTGCGCATCGCCTTCAACCTTCGGCCACCAGTTGAACAGGATGTAGCTGGCCGCTGTCGGCACCGAGAATGCAATGGCGAGGGCCAGCAGGGTAATGGCCGCGTGGCTGGCAATATGGCGCAGGCTGCTCCAGAAATGTACGGACGAGGTCTTCGGCAACATGATTTCTCCTTTCGTTGGCAACTTCAAACTAGCGCAAGCCGTGTGCCAAACGAGTTAATGCTTGAAATCAGTTGCTTGGTGAAAGACCCTATTCATGACTTGCATCCAATCGCCGACAGGATTTCGCCACCAACGGGCAATCGACTGTTTTTGAATGAAATTGCATGTCGCGGATTGGCGACAGCCTAATCGCGACGATGACGCGCGAAGATGACGGTAACCGGCTGCTGTCCGCGGCCCGTGTGCCGGCGTTACTGCAGGAAGCAGCCCAGCAAGCGATTGAGGAAGCGCCGGCCCTGCGCCGTCGGGCGCATGCGGCCTTGCACGGTCTCCAGCAGCCCTTCGCGCCGTGCCGCCAGCGCCGACTTTTCGATGGCGGCCAGCGGCAGGCCGGTGCGCTCGGTGAACAGCGCCAGCGGAAAGCCCTCGTTGAGGCGCAAGGCATTCATCATGAATTCGCCCGGCAGGTCGGCGCGGGCGACGCTCTGCCGGGTGCTGATGAAGTCGCCGCGCGCGGCGCCGGCGAGGTAGGCGCGCGGATTCCTGTGTCGCGCCTCGCGCCAGATCGTCTCGTGGTTCGACAACTTGCCGTGCGCGCCGGCGCCGATGCCGAGGTAATCGCCGAAGCTCCAGTAGTTGAGGTTGTGCCGGCAGCGATTGTCTGCGCCGCGGGCGAAAGCGGAGGTTTCGTAGTGCCCGAAACCGGCGGCGGCGAGCCGGTCTTCGACCATTTCCTGCATGTCGGCCGCCAGGTCGTCGTCGGGCAGCGGCGGCGGCGCATGGTGAAAGGGCGTGTTCGGCTCCAGCGTCAGGTGGTAGGCGGAGATGTGGCCGACGCCGCTCTGGATCGCCGTGGCGATGTCCTGTTCGGCGTCCGTCAGGGTCTGCTGCGGCAGCGCGTACATCAGGTCGAGGTTGACGCGTTCGAAATTGCGCAGCCCCATCTCGATCGCGCGCCGCGCTTCGGCGCTGTCGTGGATGCGTCCCAGCGCCGCGAGCTTGGCATCGGCGAAGCTCTGCACGCCGATCGACAGCCGGGTCACGCCGGCGGCGCGGAAAGCGGCGAACTTCGCTGCCTCGGCGGTGCCGGGATTGGCTTCGAGCGTGATTTCGGCGCTGGGATGCAAGGGCAGGCGCATGCGGATGGCCGCCAGCAGCGCTTCGGCGGTTTCGGCGCGCATCAGGCTGGGCGTGCCGCCGCCGATGAAGACGCTGACCACGGGGCGGTTCCAGATCCGCGGCAGGGCGGCTTCGAGGTCGGCGATCAGCGCGGCGAGATAGGCGGCTTCGCTGTCGGCATCGATCGCGCCACCGCTCTCGTGCGAATTGAAATCGCAGTAAGGGCACTTCTTGACGCACCACGGCCAATGCACATAGAGGGCCAGCGGTGGCGGCGCTGCCAGTCCGGAACCTTCGTCAATAGTCGGCGCTGGCGGGACGGCGGCGACCGGGATGATGGTGATCACATCCCGATCCGCAGGCGCTCGATGAGTTGCGCCAAAGCCTTGCCGCGATGCGAACAGCGGTTCTTTTCCTCGTGTGGCAGTTCGGCGGCGGTGAGGCCGCTGCCGGGGACCAGGAAGTAGGGGTCGTAGCCGAAGCCGCCTGCGCCGCGCGGCATATCGATGATCTCGCCATGCCACTCGCCTTCGGTGACGACCGGCTGCGGATCGTCGGCATGGCGCATCAGCACCAGCACTGCGACGTAGTGGGCGCGACGATCGGCGACGCCGGCCAGGTCGGCCAGCAATTTGGCATTGTTGCGCGCGTCCGATTTCGGCTCGCCGCCGTAGCGCGCCGAGAACACGCCCGGCGCACCGCCCAGCGCGCTGACGCACAGCCCGGAGTCATCCGCCAGCGCCGGCAGGCCGGTCAGCCGTGCGGCATGGCGCGCCTTGGCGATGGCGTTCTCGACGAAGGTGATGTGCGGCTCGTCGGCTTCGGGGACGTCGAAGGCCGACTGCGGCAAGACCTCGAAATCGAAGGGCGCCAGCAGTTGCCCGAATTCGCGCAGCTTGCCGGCGTTGCCCGAGGCGAGGACCAGCTGCTTCATGTCGCCGCCGCCGGGCCGCCCCAAGAAGGCGACAAGCCAATACCCGGAAGCCACGTTAGTGGCTGAACCTGAGTCACCCCCTGCCTTGGGCAGGGGGTCGGGGGGATGGTTGTCAACCTCACCGTGCCGCCAGCGCCGACTTTTGCGCGGCGACGATGTCGCCGATGCCGGCCGCGGCGAGTTCCAGCAGCACATCGAGTTCGGCGCGCGAAAAAGGTTCGCCTTCCGCCGTGCCCTGGACTTCGATGATGCCGCCGCCGGCCGTCATCACCACGTTCATGTCGGTGTCGCAGC
>CAZYTN010000107.1:0-7758 GCA_964650115.1 uncultured Sulfuritalea sp. | reverse complement strand
CCCAAAATCGGGACTTCCGCCTCGTTATTGGTACAGATTGTCATCCTCGTTGCCTCGTCGAAAGGAATCGACCGTTGTGCCTCGCGAAAACTGCCCACGGCACCGGCGCCGAGAGCGCATTTCAGCAAGAGGCATTCTTCCGCCAGCCCTCTCATCGCGACGTTGATGAGCGAGGCGTCTACCTCCAAAGCCGGGCATGCCGACGGTTTCGGGAAAGGGCCGATTTCGGGGTATTCGTAGGACTTTGGCGCACCGGATCTACCCGGTACGACAGGCCCAAAAGCATCGACTTGCGCTGGCTGTCGATGGATGAAGCATTGACGCAGGCCCCATTGGCGGATTCAAAACAACCCGACCGAACCCGATGTACCGAGTCTGGCAAGGCATCAAGCGCGGTCAGTGGGCAAATCAGCCGGAATTCTGCTCGCCGCAGCGATCTTCGGTGGCAACCGGCATGGCACGATCCCTGCGACTGGATCGAAAATAAGCTCCATGGGTAGACTCTGCGACCCGAAAAATGAATTGAAAATGTCCGAAATTCCGATATGAACCATCCCAGCGAATCGCGATTGATTGCCAACGTTTCCTGCCCCTTTTGCGGCCTTGCTTGCGACGATCTTGACGTTCGGGTTAGCGGAAATGCCCTTAGCGCAGAAGCCAAGTCATGCGAAAGAGCTGCCCGATTGTTCGCTGCCAACTCAGGGACCCCGAGCACACATGGATCGATCGAGAATCTTGCCGCACCGTTCGCCCAGTGTGCCGCCAGTGCGGCAGCCTTGCTTCGGAAGGCAAGCCAGCCCCTGATCAGCGGGCTCGCCGCCGACGTTGGCGGGGTTCGCGCGGCGCTGCACATGGCCGACCGAATCGGCGCGATCGTGGACCACATGAATTCGACGGCGTTGTCGCGCAACTTGCTGGTAATCCAGGACAGCGGCTGGATTGTGTCGACCTTTGCCGAGGTTAGGAGCCGTGCGGATTTCGTACTGATCGTCGGCACGGAGGCGAACAATCGCTTTCCGCGCTTTGCCGAGCGCTTGATCGACCCGTTGGACTCGCCTTTCACCGATGGACCGCTGCGACGATCTGTCGTCTATTTGGGTGCCCGACCGAAAGCGCCCATCGATGCTCGCGTGCTCGACTGTCCGACGGCCCGGCTCGGAGAGGTTTTTGGGGCGCTGCGGTGCCTGGTCGCGAATCGCCCACTGCAAGCCGCCCAGATCGCGGGCCTCGATATCGAAATCTTGCGCAGCTTGGCCGGCGAGCTGCGCAGTGCAAGATACGGTGTAGTTGCCTGGGCAGCCGCCGACCTTGATCTGCCTCATGGTGAGTTGATCGTGCAGTCTATCTGCGGGCTGATCGCCGATTTGAACGAGACCACGCGATTCGCCGGCTTGCCCCTTGGCGGCAACGATGCCGACGTCACCGCCAATCAGGTGACGCTCTGGCAGACCGGACTTCCATTGCGCACCGGTTTTGGACGCGGCGTCCCGGAATACGACGCATATCACTTTGGCACTGATCGCCTGCTCGCCAGCGGGAATGCTGACGTGTTGTTATGGGTTTCCGCCTTCGATCCGCTGCGCCTGCCGCCGGAAACCGCTGTGCCGACCATCGTCCTCGGCAGTCCGGCAATGCGCTTTGCCAAGCCACCGGCAGTCTTCATCCCGGTAGCAACACCGGGTCTGCACCATGCCGGACATTTCTTCCGCAGTGACGGCGTCATGGCAATACGCTTGCGCAAGCTGACGGACAGCCCGCTGCCCAGCGTCGCAGAAGCCTTGGCGGCAATCGAGCAGGCACTTTAGGAACATCCAATGCTGACCAGACTCAAGGGTGGCCGTATCTATGACCCAGTCAACGGGGAAAGCGGAGCCGTCCGCGATATCTACATCCGCGACAGGCGCATCGTTGCCGACCCCGGCGACAGCGCACGACCGGACCAGGACTATGACGTTTCCGGCAAAGTCGTCATGGCCGGGGCAATCGACATGCATACGCACATCGGCGGCGGCAAGGTAAACATTGCCCGGGCGCTGCTGCCCGAGGACCACCGCGCCGACCTGCTTGCCCGAACCGAACTGACCCGGGCCTGCTGCGGCCACGCTGCGCCCTCGACCCTGGCCACGGGCTATCGCTACGCCGAAATGGGCTATACCGCCTGCTTCGAGCCGGCGCTGTTGCCGACCAACGCACGCCAGGCCCACATGGAAATGGGCGACGTTCCCATCGTGGACAAGGGCGGCTATGCCTTGCTTGGCAATGACGACTTGCTGCTTTCGCTGATGCGGGAAGGAGCGGACCAGAAACTGATCAACGACTACGTCGCCTGGACCCTCGACGTGACGCAATGCATCGGCATCAAGGTGGTAAATCCGGGCGGCATCAATGCCTTCAAATTCAACGCACGCAAGCTTGATCTCGACGAGACCTCACCTCACTATGGCATCACGCCGCGGGCCATCCTGCTGACGCTGGCCCAGGCGATCGAGGATCTTGGCGTACCGCATCCCTTGCATGTACACGGCTGCAACCTCGGGGTTCCCGGCAACGTTGATACGACACTGGAGACCATCGCCGGTATCGATGGCCTGCCGATGCACCTGACGCATATCCAGTTCCATAGCTACGGTACGGAGGGCGACCGCAAGTTTTCTTCCGGCGCGGCACGCATCGCCGAAGCGATCAACCGCAATCCGAACATTTCGGCCGATGTCGGCCAGATCCTTTTCGGCCAGACCGTCACTGCCTCGGGCGACAACATGTCGCAGCACCGCAACCGCCAATTCGCCAGCCCGGACAAGTGGGTGGTGATGGACATCGAGTGCGATGCCGGTTGCGGCGTCGTCCCCTTCCGCTATCGCGACCAGAACTTCGTCAATGCGCTGCAGTGGGCGATCGGCCTCGAGATTTTCCTCTCGGTCGATGATCCCTGGCGGATATTCCTGACCACCGACCACCCGAACGGCGCGCCTTTCACAACGTATCCGCACCTGATCCGCCTGCTGATGGACAAGACCTTCCGCAACGAGCAACTGGCTCGGCTCAACCCGGACGCGGTGGCAGCAAGCACACTGGCCAGCATTACCCGCGAATACACGCTGAACGAAATGGCGATCATGACCCGTGCCGGCCCGGCAAGAATTCTCGGCCTCGCCGACCGCGGCCACCTCGGCATCGGCGCTGGCGCCGACATTACGGTCTACACCGACCGCGAAGACCGCGAGGCGATGTTCAGGACACCCGACTATGTCTTCAAAGACGGGGAGCTGGTGGCAAAAGACGGGCGCGTCGTCAAGGTCACGCTCGGTGCGACCCATGTCGTCAAGCCCGGCTACGACCGCGGCATCGAAGATCGGCTGCGGCCTTTCTTCGCGCGCTATCGCAGTACCCGCCTCGAGAATTTCGCCATCGACGAGGAAGAACTCTGCGAGTGCGGATCGAGCCGCCTCTCGGTCCATCAGTGCCGACACGCGAGGGCCGCATGATCATCAACGGTGTCGCCATCGACGAAACCTTTGCCGAGGCCTTCGGCATGCGCGCGACGCGGCTCATCATCACCGCTGCGAACCTGCGCTGGGCCCATCACGCAGCCGATGCGGCCACCGGTTTTGCAACTTCGGTGATCGGTTGTGGCGCCGAGGCCGGGATCGAGCGCGAGCTTTCGCCCGACGAAACGCCGGACGGCCGTCCGGGCGTTGCAGTGCTGCTCTTCGCCGTCTCCGCCAAGGAACTGGCAAAGCAGGTTGAGCGCCGCGTCGGCCAGTGCGTCCTGACCTCGCCGACCTCGGCAGTATTTTCCGGCTGCGACGGTGAAGAGAAAATCGCGCTTGGCAAGAATCTGCGCTACTTTGCTGACGGCTTCCAGATTTCCAAGCTGTTCGGTGACCGCCGCTACTGGCGCCTGCCGGTCATGGACGGCGAATTCATCTGCGAGGAAACCGCCGGCGTCGTCAAGGCCGTCGGCGGCGGCAACTTCCTCGTCCTCGCCGCCAGCCAGATACAGGCGCTGATCGCCTGCGAGGCTGCGATCGACACGATGCGCAAGTTGCCTGGCGTGATCATGCCCTTTCCCGGCGGTGTCGTGCGCTCCGGATCAAAGGTCGGCTCGAAGTACAAGGCATTGAGCGCCTCGACCAATGACGCCTTCTGCCCGACACTGCGCGGTATCGGCAACAGCGAACTGTCCCCGGATACCGGCGCCGTTCTCGAAATTGTCATTGACGGCGTCACCGAGGCCGACATCCGCCAGGCGATGCGCATCGGCATGCAAACGGTCTGTGCCGTCGGCGCCAGCGGCGGCATCCAGCGCATCACCGCCGGCAATTACGGCGGCAAGCTCGGCAAGTACCACTTCCACCTCAGGGAGATACTGGCATGAGCCGACTGGTATTGACCCTGAAGGCAGTCCCGCCGATCGCGGTCGACTGCTCGCCGCTGACCCCCGACCGGCTCGCCGGCAAGTCAGCTGCTGCGATCGCTGCAATCGAACTTCAGTCCGGCAACCGCCGCCTGCCTGCTGGCGAGCTTTTCGACATCGCCGGCGAGTGCGGCGATACGCTGGTCATCCGTAGCGCCTGCAGCAAGCTTGACCGAATCGGCGCTGGCATGAAAGGTGGGACGCTCGAAGTCGAAGGTGACGTCGGCGCCTTTCTCGGTGCCGGCCTTGTTTCCGGGACGATAAGCGTTTCTGCCGGGGCCGGAGCCTTCGCCGCCACCGGCATGGTCGCCGGCACCTTGCACGTGTGCGGCAGCGTCGGCGACTTCCTCGGTGCCGCGATCGCCGGCGACAAGCAGGGCATGCTCGGCGGACTCGTCATCGTCGATGGCAATGCCGGCGACCGGGTGGGCGACCACTTGCGCCGCGGCATCATTCTGGTCGGCGGCAACGCCGGCGACTACTGCGCGTCGCGCATGCTGGCCGGGACCATCGCCGTGCGCGGTCGGGTCGGCGCGCTGCCGGGTTATGCGATGAAGCGGGGCACGCTGCTGCTGTCCGGCGCGGCAGAATTGCCGGCGACGTTCAACGACTGCGGCACCCACGAATTGATGTTTCTTCGTCTGTTCGCACGTCACCTCGCAGGAGTCGATGCGGCGGCGGCGCCCTTCGCGCCGCATGGCGAACGCGTCCACCGCTTCGTCGGCGACCGCGCCGACGGCGGTCTCGGAGAAATACTCATCGCAGCCTGATTCATATTCATTCAGCCGGAGACTTCATGACTGACATGGGCAAGCTGCGCGGAAGGCCAAAGATGCGCGGCCAAACAGATGCCTACTTTGCCTCCCCGCCTGCGCTCGACGTGGTCGTCACGCCGCTTGGTGATTGGCCGGGTTGCCGAAACCTTTGGGCAAGAACGTGGCGGCGGCAACTGGCAGGTTATTTCCTCATGCTGGCAGCGCTATGTCCCGGCACCGTTGCATGCGCCGCACCTTTCGCCTACATCACCAACCAGGGAAGCAACGATGTGAGCGTCATTGACCTCGCGCTGGAGCGCGTCGTCGCAACGATCCCGGTCGGCAAGGGACCCGCTGGTATCACCGTCCACGCGGCAAGTCAGCGGGCCTATGTCAGCAACCCGGACAGCAAGAACATCTCGGTCATCGACACCATTCGCAATGAGGTCATTGCAACGATTCCGGCCGGGAATGGGCCGCTCGGCATCGCCGTTGCGACCAACGGACGGGAGGTCTATCTGGCCGATTGGTTCAGCAATGTTCTGCTGGTCATCGATACCACGGCGCTGGAGATTGTGTCCCGCATTCCGGTCGGTTCAGCACCGGCCGGCGTCGCCGTCAATCCCGTCAGTCACGAGATCTATGTCGCCAATCGAGACGACAACACGGTTGCCGTCATTGACCCGATCACGCGGCAGGTCGTTCGGGTCATCGAGGTCGGCGATCGGCCGTTCAGCATCTCGGTTGGCCGGGATGGCCGCCGACTGTATGTTGTCAATGTGCGCAGCAACGACGTGAGTGTCCTTGACGTAGGCACGCGCCGCCTCGTCGGCAAGGTCGACGTCGGGAATACGCCCTACTGTGCTGCGCTGAGTATGGATGGCCGGCAATTGCTGGTGACTAACCAGCACGCCGATACGCTCTCGGTGATCGATACTGGCAGTTTGAAGGTATTGCACACGGTCGCCACCGGCGGGTTTCCCGAGGGCATTGCGGTGCATGGCGAACGCGCCTACGTCGTCAACTGGATGGACGACAACGTCAGCATCATCGATTTGGCCAGTTATCGCACTCATGCGACGATTGCCACCGGCAAGAACAGCCGCGGGTTTGGTAGTTTCGTCGGCGCCCATTGATCGTTCCTTACCGAGTCACGACACCACAGGATTTTTCATCAACGAGGAGAAGTTCCAATGTGCAAATCCGGAGTCGCCGTGGCAATGCTTATCGCTGCAAATCTAGCCCTGGCCCATGGGCCGAGCCGCCTGAAGGTTACGGAAAACGTCACTGTCAACGCGGAACCAGGCAAGGTCTGGGCTAAGGTAGGGGAATTCAACGGCATGCCGGGCTGGCATCCGGCCGTGGCGGATAGCAAAGCGAGCGACGGCAACAATGTAGGCTCGCAGAGAACCATGACGCTCACGGGCGGCGGGAAAGTGATCGAGGAACTCGAGGAACTCGACAACAAGAAAATGATTCTGAAATACCGGATGAAGGAAGGCGTGCTACCGGTGACGAATTACGCCTCGACGCTATCAGTCAAGGCCATCGAAGGCGGCAAATCGCTCGTTGAATGGCGCGGCGCGTTCTATCGGGGCTACCCGAACAATGATCCACCTCCTGACCGGAATGATGAGGCCGCGGAGAAAGCAATCACCGGGGTCTACAAGATGGGGCTCGAAAACCTGAAGAGAATCGTCGAACAGTAACCACAGAATTAATGAGGAGAATTGCAGGGGCGGGCCGCCAGTCGCCAAAGCCTGGGGCGAGCAGGAGGCCCGTCCTTCACCGTGTCATGCCCGTATCCCAGGATCAAGTTGCTAGGCCGTGACACGAAGCAAGTCGCCGAGTGCGGTTTCGCGCAGGCAAAGGGAGATCGAAGTGGTCGTCAAGTGGCCGGCGGGACTGACAGGCGGCTCACTGCAGCGAACACCGGGCGATGACGCAGCCTTCATAAGTTTCCTCACTACAACTAAAGCTCCCAGAGACAGCGCCAATGAGCATATTCTCCTGGCCAAAAATATTGCGCCGCACCATCAATTTGCAATTATTTTTATGCGTATGCCATGTGCCCTCTGTACACCAAGCGCCGTGGCAACCGGAAAATGACGTAACGTTTCGCCATCGGATCGATACAGTTGTAACTATTTTGTTACACAACTCCATGCGAACAATTCGATACCGCCAACCCGAGCGACCGAAACCGACCCTCAACGCTTGGTTTCCGCAACCAACAGGGCCGTTTTAACCCACCCCACAACTTCAGGTATGTTTCATGCTTCAAGAGTGACAGGTTGTGGACGCGCCGGACTTGGGTTCAGTAGCAAGCCTAGGACGCTGGGTGACGTTTCAAAGCCTGGGCTGCCCGCCTGAGGATTGAAGGGGGGGTAGTGAGAGTCGGAATCAAAATGCAGACTGGTAGTGTTCAAACAGCAGCACTCACTTCAAACCGATAACACGAGGAGCAAGTATGAAAATTGAATTTAACTCAAAGTACCTGATGTCGGCAGTTGTTGCTGCTGCGTCCGGCTTGGCGATGGCCAATGCCGACGTGGAGAAGAACATTGCCGACTCCAAGAACTGGGC
>CAZYTN010000106.1:0-7760 GCA_964650115.1 uncultured Sulfuritalea sp. | reverse complement strand
CAGTGATATAGTCCCGCCCCATGAATCCGGCCGCCATCCAGCATTTCGACGTCCTTATCATCGGCAGCGGCCTGGCGGGTCAGTCCCTGGCATTGAGGCTCGCCGACAGTCGCCGGGTGGCGCTGGTCACCAAGAAGACACTGGCGGATTCGGCCTCGGCCTGGGCGCAGGGAGGGATCGCCGCGGTGCTCGACCCCGCCGACAGCGTCGATGCACACGTCGACGATACCTTCACCGCCGGAGCCGGCCTGTGCGACCCGAGCGCGACGCACTTCGTCGTCGAACACGGCCGCGAGGCCATCGAATGGCTGATCGCGCGCGGGGTTCCGTTCACGCCGGATGATTCGCCGCTGGGCTTCCACCTCACGCGCGAAGGCGGCCACGGCCAGCGTCGCATCATCCATGCGGCCGATGCAACGGGTACGGCGGTACAGCAGACCCTGACCGAACAGGTGAGGAAGCATCCCAACATCACCGTCCTGGAACGGCACATTGCGGTCGACTTGATTACCGCCGCCAAGCTCGGCTTGCCGCGCAATCGCTGCCTCGGTGCCTATGTGCTCGACATCGCCCGCGACCGCGTGCTGACGCTCGGCGCCAGCCACACGGCGCTGGCCACGGGCGGCGCCGGCAAGGTCTATCTCTACACCACCAACCCCGACACGGCCACCGGCGACGGCGTGGCGATCGCCTGGCGCGCCGGCTGCCGCGTCGCCAACATGGAATTCATCCAGTTCCACCCGACCTGCCTCTACCACCCGCATGCCAAGTCCTTCCTGATCTCCGAAGCCCTGCGCGGCGAAGGTGGCTTGCTGCGCCTGCCCGACGGCACGCGTTTCATGCCCGACCACGACAGCCGCGCCGAACTCGCCCCGCGCGACATCGTCGCCCGCGCCATCGACTTCGAGATGAAGCGCCACGGCCTCGACTGCGTGTTCCTCGACATGACGCACAAGCCGGCGGATTTCCTCAAGGAGCATTTTCCGACCATCCATGCCCGCTGCCTGCAACTGGGCATCGATATCACGAAAGAGCCGATCCCCGTGGTACCGGCCGCCCACTACACCTGCGGCGGCGTGGTCACCGACCTGGCGGCGCGCACCGATCTGGCGGGGCTCTATGCGCTGGGCGAGACCGCATTCACCGGCCTGCACGGCGCCAATCGCCTGGCGTCCAACTCGCTGCTCGAATGCGTGGTGTTTTCCGCCTCGGCGGCACAGGACATACTCGCTGCGCCCGTCGAGCCCCTGCCGCATCTTCCGCAGTGGGACGAAAGCCGGGTGCGCGACGCCGACGAGGAAATCGTCATCTCCCACAACTGGGCCGAATTGCGGCGCTTCATGTGGGATTACGTCGGCATCGTGCGCACCAACAAGCGCCTGGAGCGCGCGCTGCATCGCATCCGCCTGCTGGAAAAGGAAATCGACGAGTTCTACGCCAACTACCGGGTCGGCAACGACCTGATCGAACTGCGCAATCTGGTGCTGACCGCCCATCTGATCGTGAAAAGCGCCCAGCGCCGGCACGAAAGCCGGGGACTGCACTTCAGCCGCGACTACCCGGACACCCTGCCGCGCGCGCTGGAAACGGTGCTGCACCCGCGCCAACCCTGACAGCAGTCGTTTCAGGCCGGGTTTGTCGCCATGGAGCGCCAGCGCAACCACAAGCGCAACTGGCGAAAATCATCGTCGGCGAGGCTGTCGCCGAGCAGGGTCATCGAACGCAAGCGGCCTTGTTGCCGGTAGAGCAGCACCACCAGGAAGGACAGAACCAGGGTATGAGGGTGCACGGCGGCTTCGCTCGCCGTCCCGTCAGCGCCGACTATTTCAATGCCGCCGTCGCCGCCGAGGACCACGCCAGCGACCGTCAGCGGACGGCGCACGCGCGCCAGGGAAGCGCCGGTCAGCAGCAGGAGGAATGCAAGGAGCCAGGCCGGCAGATTGGCCACCAGCACGGCGCCGGCCGCAACGAGGTGGGCCAGCGACTGGATCAGCAGCAGACGCCGTGATGGCTTGAGGGAAAGCGGCAGGGAGGCGACCGGCTTCATCGCCAGGCTGGATCAGACGCGGCGGAAAACCAATGAACCGTTGGTACCGCCGAAACCGAAGTTGTTCTTCAGCGCGACGTCGATCTTCATCTGCCGCGCCGTATTGGCGCAGTAATCCAGGTCGCACTCCGGATCCTGGTTGAAGATGTTGATCGTCGGCGGCGATACCTGGTGATGCACGGCGAGCACGGTGAACACCGACTCCAGCCCGCCGGCGCCGCCCAGCAGATGGCCGGTCATCGACTTGGTGGAATTCACCACGGTCTTTTTCGCCGCATCGAGACCGAAGGCCAGCTTGATGGCCTCGGTTTCGTTCTTGTCGCCCAGCGGCGTCGAGGTACCGTGGGCATTGACGTAGTGCACCTGGTCCGGATTCACGCCGGCATTCTTCATGGCATTGACCATGCTGCGCCGCGGGCCGTCGGTATCCGGCGCCGTCATGTGGAAGGCATCGCCGCTCATGCCGAAACCGGCGAGTTCGGCGTAGATTTTCGCCCCGCGCGCCCTGGCATGCTCATACTCTTCCAGCACCATGACGCCGCCGCCCTCGCCCATGACGAAACCGTCGCGATCCCTGTCCCAGGGCCGGCTGGCTGTCGCCGGATCGTCGTTGCGGGTGGACAGCGCCTGGGCCGAGGCAAAGCCGCCGATCGACAGCGGTGAAATAGTCGCTTCGGCGCCGCCGCAGACCATCGCGTCGGCATCGCCGTACTCGATCATCCGGGCCGACAGGCCGATTGCATGCAGGCCGGTGGTGCAGGCCGTGACCACGGCGATGTTGGGCCCCTTGAGGCCGCACATGATCGAGAGGTTGCCCGAGATCATGTTGCTGATCGTGCCCGGAATGAAGAAGGGCGAGATCTTGCGCGGGCCGCCGGCGAGGTAGTCGTTGTGCGTATCCTCGATCATCGGCAGGCCGCCGATGCCCGAGCCGATATTCACGCCGATGCGCTCGGCGTCAGCCTGCGGGCTGTCGAGCCCGGCATCGCGCAGTGCCTGGATCCCCGCCGCCATGCCGAAATGGATGAAGGTATCCATGCGCCGCGCTTCCTTGGCCGACAGGTAGGCGGTGACGTCGAAGTTCTTCACCTCGCCCGCGATCTGCGCCTTGAAGGCCGCAGGATCGAACTTGCTGATGCGGCCGATGCCGCTCTTGCCGGCCGTGAGGTTTTCCCAGGCTTCGGCTACCGTATTTCCGACCGGGGAAATCACCCCCAGCCCGGTCACCACCACACGGCGTCGCGACACGATGAACTCCAGACGATGATCAGCGTTTGCCGCTTACTTCTTGACGTTGGCGTTGACGTAGTCGATCGCCTGCTGCACGGTGGTGATCTTCTCCGCGTCTTCGTCGGGAATCTCGCACTCGAACTCTTCTTCCAGCGCCATGACCAGTTCAACGGTGTCGAGCGAGTCGGCACCGAGATCGTCCACGAAATTGGACTCGTTCTTGATGTCCGCTTCATTGACGCCCAGTTGTTCGGCGACGATCTTCTTGACGCGTTGTTCGATGTTCTCCATCTTGAAACTCCTTCCCTGAAATGTTCGGGTGGTGAAAAGCTGCCTATTTTAACAAAAACGCCGGACTCCCTCGCGGGTTTGATATCCGGTCAGGCCATATACATGCCGCCATTGACGTTCAGCGTGGTGCCGGTGATATATCCCGCGCTTTTCGAGGCGAGGAAGGCCACCGTAGCGGCGATCTCGTCGGGATGACCGAGGCGTCCCAGCGGAATCTTTCCCAGCAGGGCCTCGCGCTGCGCATCCGGCAGGGCGCGTGTCATGTCGGTATCGATGAAGCCCGGCGCCACGCAGTTGACCGTGATGTTGCGGCTGCCCAGTTCCTGCGCCAGCGCGCGGCTCATGCCGGCGACGCCGGCCTTGGCCGCCGCGTAGTTGGCCTGGCCCGGGTTGCCGGCCTCGCCGACCACGGAAGTGATGTTGATGATGCGGCCGAAACGGGCCTTCATCATGCCGCGCATGACCAGCTTGGAGAGGCGGAACACCGCCTTGAGATTGGTCTCGATGACCTGATCCCATTCGTCGTCCTTCATGCGCATGGCGAGATTGTCGCGGGTGATGCCGGCGTTATTGACCAGGATAGCCACCGCACCGAATTTCTTTTCGATTTCGGCGATCAGCGCTTCGCAGGCCGCCACCTCGGTGACATTGGCGGTCGCGCCCCATCCGGTGATACCCGCTGCATCCAGCGCCTGCTGGATGTCGGCGGCGCCGGCCTCCGTCGTCGCGGTGCCGATCACCGTGGCCCCCTGCGCACCGAGTTCCAGCGCAATGGCGCGACCGAGACCGCGCGAAGCGCCTGTTACCAGCGCAACCTGTCCCTTCAGATCAGACATATCAAACTCCTTTGCTTGCCGCCAGCGCGGCATCGACGCCGCCAAGATCATTCATCGCCGCGCCATTGAGGCTTTCGACACAGCGCTTGACCAGTCCCGACAGGACCTTGCCCGGACCGCACTCGAAAACGTGCGTCACTCCGGCCGCCTGCATCGCCTGCATGATCTCGACCCAGCGCACCGGCGACGCGGCCTGGCGCACCAGTGCATCCCTGATCGCAGCCGGATCGGCGAGTTGCGCCACATCGACATTGTTGATCACGGGAATTTGCGGCGCGGTAAAAATTACATCGGCAAGGCGTAGCTTCAAGGCTTCCGCCGCAGGTTGCATCAATGAGCAATGGAAGGGCGCCGATACCGGCAGCATCAGGGCGCGCTTGGCACCTTTGGCCTTGACCAGTTCCGCCGCACGCTCGACTGCTGCCTTGTGACCGGCAATCACGGTCTGCTTCGGTTCGTTGAAATTCACCGCCTGCACCACCTGCCCCTGCTCCGCCTCGACGCAAGCCTGGATCACGGCCGCGGCATCGAGGCCGATGACGGCCGCCATCGCGCCCTCGCCCGCCGGCACCGCGACCTGCATTGCCCTGGCACGCAGTTCGACCAGCGGCACGGCATCCCTCAACTGCAACACTCCGGCTGCCACCAGCGCAGCGTATTCGCCGAGGCTGTGACCGGCGACCATCATCGGCGGCATGCCGCCCTTTTCCAGCCAGAGCCGATAGACGGCGATGTCCGCGGTCAGCATCAGCGGCTGGGTATTGACCGTCTGGCCTAAGTCTTCCGCCGGACCGTCGCTGACCATGTGCCACAAGTCGCGCCCGAGCGCGGCCGAGGCCTCGTCGAAGGTGGCGCGGATCACCGGCGCATCGCCGTAGGCCGCCATCATGCCCAGCGACTGGGAGCCTTGACCTGGGTATACGAGTGCAAATTTCATGTCGAGTCTCTCGAATTCAGAACCGGAGCAGGGTTGCGCCCCAGGTAAAGCCGCCGCCGACGCCTTCCAGCAGCAGGTGCTGGCCGCGCTGTATGCGACCGGCACGCACCGACTCGTCGAGCGCGAGCGGAATCGACGCCGCCGAGGTATTGCCGTGATCGGCCACGGTGACAATGCAGTTTTCGGGCAGTATATGCAGCCGCTTCGCGGTGGCCTGCAGGATGCGTACATTGGCCTGATGCGGAATCAGCCAATCCACCTGCGACGCCGTCATGCCTGCAGCCGCCAGCACTTCATGCGCAACATCGGCCAGCACCTTGACCGCAAACTTGAACACGGCCTGCCCGTCCATGCGCAGGAAGGGATCACCGGTAACGACGCCTCCGCACACCTGGCCCGGCACGGAAAGAATGCCGTGGTGGCTGCCGTCGGCGTGAAATGCGCTGGCCAGCAATCCGGGTTCGCTGGCGGCTTCCAGCACCACCGCGCCGGCGCCATCGCCAAACAGCACGCAGGTGCCGCGATCATTCCAGTCGAGGATGCGCGAAAACACTTCGGCACCGACCACCAGGGCGCACTTGTGCGAGCCGGAGCGAATGAACTTTTCCGCGATGGTCATGGCGTAGATGAAGCCGCTGCACACCGCCTGCACGTCGAAGGCCGGCGCACCATTAGTAATCCCGAGTTTGCTTTGCAGCAGTGCCGCCGCACTCGGAAATACGTAGTCGGGGGTCGAGGTCGCGACGATGATCAGGTCGACATCCGCGGGCAGTCGTCCGGCCGCCTGCAGTGCGCGCCGGCTGGCTTCCAGCGCCAGATCGCTGCAGGTGACACCGGCCGCAGCCAGATGCCGGTTGCGGATCCCGGTGCGTTCGACGATCCATTCGTCCGACGATTCGAGTCCGTGCGTCGCGATCAACGCTGCATTGCTGACCGGTTCACCGGGGAGGTAACTGCCGGTGCCGCTGATTCGCGTATAGATCATCCCGACCTCCGTCAATCGCAAAGAGTCGGCGCCGGCAGGACGGCGGCCATGCGCGCGGCGATGGCTTCCGGCAGGCGCTGCCGCGCCTCCTCGGCCGCCTTCTCCAGCGCACAGCGGAATGCCATCTGATCGGCCGAACCGTGGCTCTTGACCACGATGCCCTTCAGGCCGAGCAGACTCGCCCCGTTGTAACGGCGCGGATCGAAGCGCTGGCGAAATGACTTCAGCACGGGCATCGCCACCAGCGCGGCGAGCTTGGTGAAAACATTGCGCGAAAATTCTTCCTTGAGTGCGCCACCAATCATGTGGGCCAGGCCTTCGGCAGCCTTCAGCGTGACATTGCCGACAAAGCCGTCACACACCACGACGTCTGCGGTGCCCTTGAAGATGTCGTTGCCTTCGACATTGCCGACAAAATTCAGATCGGTGGCACGCAGCAACTCGGCCGCGCGCTTGACCGCCTCGTTGCCCTTTATCGCTTCTTCGCCGATGTTGAGCAGGCCCACCGTGGGCCGTTCCTTGTGCTCCAGGGCCGACACCAGCAGGGAACCCATGATGCCGAACTGCAGCAAATGTTCGGGACTGCAATCGACATTGGCGCCGAGATCCAGCACGTAGGTGCTGCCGCGTTCCGACGGCAGAATCGAGCAAATGGCGGGCCGGTCGATACCGGGCAGGGTTTTCAGCACGAAACGGGAGACGGCCATCAGGGCGCCGGTATTGCCGGCCGACACGGCGGCATCGGCGACACCTTCCTTGACCAGATCGATGGCGACGCGCATCGAGGAGTCCTTCTTGCCGCGCAGTGCGCTGGCCACGGCCTCGTCCATCTCGACCACTTCGGAGGCATGGCGGATCGACAAACGCTTGCCGAACTCGCTGGACAGGCGCTCCAGTTGTGGCCGCAGCAATTCCTCGCGGCCGACCAGAATCGCGGCGCAATCGGTGTCATGACGCAGGAATTCAAAAACAGCGGGCAGCGTTACCGACGGACCGTGGTCGCCGCCCATACAATCCACCGCGAGGGTGATCGTCATCGTTCAGGTGATCTTCCGGGGCTCTTTATGTAAAAACGGCCGGACGCGCCATGCGCATCCGGCCGGTTTCAGCAAGTGGGATTACTCGCCCTTGGCCTTTACCACCTTCTTGCCGCGATACACGCCGGACGGCGAGATATGGTGGCGCAGGTGAACTTCGCCCGTGGTCGGCTCGACGGCCAGCGGCGGGTTGGTCAGGAAATCATGCGCACGATGCATGCCGCGCTTGGAGGGGGACTTCTTGTTCTGTTGTACGGCCATTTCGCTACTCCTTGTTTAGTTACAGCATAACGCCCGGTGACGCAGGCATTAGCTTTCTCTGAAACTTTGCTTCGCTTCGTCTTAGTTACGGCCGCTTCGCTTAACACCGATGAGGCTAGCGTTAGCCTTCTCTGAA
>CAZYTN010000105.1:4894-7770 GCA_964650115.1 uncultured Sulfuritalea sp. | reverse complement strand
ATCCAGACCGGCCGGTTTTCGCGAATCGCCGTGCCCGTCGCGCCCTGTCCATAGGGGTCGGCGGCGTCGACCGAAACCCGGATGCCCGGCAGGTAGCCGTGCTCGTCGCCAAACGACGCAACGGGCCTGACCTGGCGGTCCGCCGCATCCACCATGCCGATCCACGCCATCTTCATGCCGCCGAAGGTCACCACATCGCGGCAGATTTGCGGGAACAGCTCGCCCTCGCTGGCGCAGCGGACGATGGCCTGGTTGCACTGGCTCAACACGGAATAAAGCCGGGCCAGGCGCAGGATGCGGTCTTCGGCGACCTTGCGTTCGGTGATGTCCTGCACGATGCCGGTCATGCGGCGGGCCGCACCGCTTTCATCCGGCTGATGCTTGCCCGCCACCCAGATCCAGCGCACTTCGCCGTCGGCGCGGCGGATCCGGCATTCGCAATTCCAGATTGAGCCATGCGCCACCGCCTCACGAAACAGCCGCTTCACCTCGGCCCTGTCTTCCGCAAGCACGTGCGCCATGAATATGCGGTTGTTCCACTCGGGCAGCATCTCGGCATAACCGAAGATGCGGTCATGCTCCGGCGTCCGGACCGCTGTGCAGCCGTCGAGATTCAGATCCCAACCCCCGATGCCACTGGCTTGCAGCGCGAAGCGCAGCCGTTCTTCGCTCTCGCGCAGCGCCGCCGCGACTTGCTCGGAGCGCGCCCGCGCCGCCACGGCGTCTTCCATCAGGTTCAACGCCGCCATTCGCGCCCGGCGCTGATCCTCCAGGGCGGCCGCCTGGCTCGCGCGCAATGCCTGTTCGGCCATCGTGCGCGCACGGTGTTCGGCAGCCTCGTCGAGGGCGCGCCCGATGGAGGCGGGAAGGCGCACCAGGCGATCCTTGAGCACGAAGTCGGTGAGCCCCAGGCGCAGCAGGTCCACCGCGGTCTCTTCGCCGACGCTGCCGGAGACCAGGATGACGGGCGCATCGGGCAGGCGCGCCAGCAGGCGTTGCAGGTTTTCGCGGAAATCCATGCCCGGCACGGTGTAGTCCGACAGCACCAGATCCCACTCCTCGCGCAAGGCGGAATCGAGTTCGGCATCGCTGGCGACACGTCGGCACTCGGCCGCAATGCCGTGTTGATGGAGATAGCGCTCGACCAGCAGGAAGTCGGCTTCGCTATCTTCGATGACGAGAATGTTCAGCGGGCGGTCCATGGCGGCCTCAATCGAATGGCGGCGGCTCGTTGGTGGCTATCCAGTAGATCCCCAGGCGGGCCACCGTTTCGGCAAATTCCGAGAAATCAAGCGGCTTTCTGACGAAGCTGTTGGCGCCATTTTGATAGCTCCGCAGGCGATCCCGCTCCTCGTCGGAGGAGGTCAGGATCACCACCGGCTGCAGCCGGGTGCGCCGGTCGGCGCGCAGCCGCGCCAGAACATCCAGGCCGGATATCCGTGGCAAGCCGATGTCGAGCAGCACTACCGTCGGCGGCTCCGCCCCGGCCCGCGCCGCGAACTCGCCCTCGCCGAACAGATAGTCAAGCGCCTGCTGGCCGTCGCGCGCGACGTCCACCCCATTGGCGAGGTTTATTTTTCGCAGCGCGCGCAAGATGAGCATTTCGTCCTGCGGATTGTCTTCCACAAGCAGAATGGATTTGGCTTTCATTGAGTCTCCCTGATGCCGCCGGCAGGCAAGGCGAAGCAGAATTTTGCCCCGGCATCGCGTTTTGCCTCGGCACGAATCTCGCCGCCATGACGATGGACGATGCGTTGAACCGTGGCCAGCCCGATACCGATACCCGGGAATTCGTCTTGTCGATGCAGGCGCCGAAAGGGCTGGAATAGCTGGCCGGCATGCGCCATGTCGAAGCCGGCACCATTGTCGGCAACGCAAATGCCGCACTGCTCCGCCACCTCGCCGGCGTAGACCCGGATTTGCGCCGCCGGCGCCTTGCCGGTGTATTTCCAGGCATTGCCCAGCAGGTTTCGCAGTACCACTTCGACCATGCGCCGATCGCCGCTGACGGCGAGCCCGGCTTCGATCTCGCGCTTGACCTGCCGCCCCGGTTCGCCGCGCGCGAACTCGTCGAGCAGTTGCGCCGCCATGGCCGAGATGTCGATCGCGTCCCGCCGCAATTCGCCGCGCGTGCTGCGCGAGAGCGCAAGTATGCCCTCGACCAGATCGCTCATGCCGCGGCTGGCAATACTGATCTGGTCCAGGTAGGTCTTTGCTTCGCCATGAAGCTGGTCGCCGAAATCCTCGATCAGTGCCTGCGAGAACCCGCCCAAGGCGCGCAGAGGTGCGCGCAGGTCGTGCGAGACGGCGTAGGCAAAGGCATCGAGTTCGCGGTTGGCGGCGGTCAGTTCCGCGGTTCGCTCGACGACGCGCTGTTCGAGCTCGACATTGAGTTGCCGAATCTTTTCAGCCGCAACCATGCGTTCGGTGATGTCCTGCACCGTGCCGTGGAGCTCCGCGACCGTTCCGTCCTCCCCGCGCGTGGCCTCGCCGCGGGTGGTGATCCAGCGACGGCTGCCGTCGGCGCGCAGCACCTCGGCATCGCATTCGTAGGCCAGTCCCTGCGCCAGGGCCTGATCGACGGTCGCGGCAAGATGCGTCCAGCTCTCCGCCGTGAAGTACTGACTGACCTCCGGGTAGCCGGCAGCCGGCATGGCCGGATCGCGACCGTAGATGCGATAGATTTCTTCCGACCAGGTATGCACGCCGGTTTGCGTATCCCATTGCCAGCTGCCTATTCCGGCCAGGCGCTGGGCCACGCGCAGGACATCCGCCGTCTGCTCGGCCGCCTGCCGCGCTGCTTCCATTTCCCGGTACAGGTCCAGGTTGGCCAGCCCTATCGACATGGCATCGGCCAGCGCCTGCTGCAATTCGAG
>CAZYTN010000105.1:0-4794 GCA_964650115.1 uncultured Sulfuritalea sp. | reverse complement strand
GCTTGCGCACCGCCGCGATCTTCTCGACGACTTCGGCCAGGCGACGCAGCCGCGCCGCACTGCGGGCCAGCTCCGCCAGCGTGCGTCGCCGCGATGTCACCAGGCCGCCTATTCGCGCCAGCAATTCCTCGGTCGAAAAGGGCTTGGCGATATAGTCCTGGACGCCATGCTCGAGCAGGCGCACGCGCAGTTCGTCGTCGGCCCTGGCGGTGAGCATGACGATGGGCACGTGCTCCATCTCCGGCTGGCGGCGCAGGGCCGCCACCATGTCGTCGCCGCTCATCAGCGGCATCATCATGTCGGCGAGTATCAGGTCGGGATGCAGTGCCCGGGCCTTGTCGCAGCCTTCGCTGCCATCGAACGCGCAGGCGACCCGGTAGCGGGGACGCAGGGTGCTGGCGATGAATTCGTTCATGTCGGCATTGTCCTCGACCACCAGAATCAACGGCGCATCGTCCCCGGCCACGGCCGGCGCGGGGACGAGCGTATCGCTACGCGCTTGCAGTTCTTCGACGACCTGGCGGTCGATTATTTCGTCGAGCGCGGTCGACGCGAAAAGCGTCGTTCCCGCCGGCGCCGCCAGCGGCAAGCGTACCGAAAACAGCGCGCCGCCGCCGGGCGCCCGGTCGAGCGCCACGCTGCCGCCATGCAGTTCGACAAAGTCCTTGACGATGGCCAGGCCGAGGCCGGTTCCGCCACGGACGCGCCGCGGCCCGCCTTCGCCCTGGCGAAAGCGTTCGAACACCGCTTCGCGCAATTCCGCCGGGACACCGGGCCCGCTGTCCTCGACTTCGATCAGCGCGCGACCATCCGTTGCCGACAGGCGCAGCTCAATGGCTCCGCCTTCGGGGGTAAATTTGAAGGCGTTGGACAGCAGGTTGAGCAAAACGCGCTGCAGCCTTTCCCCGTCCGCCTCCGCGGCGAGCGCTTGCGGAACCGAGACGGTAAAGGCGATACGGCGCTCCGCGGCCAGCGACTCGAAGTGGCTGGCGGTCGCCCGCACGAGATTGCAAAGGTCGAGCCGCGCCCACGCCAGGGTCATGCTGCCGGCCTCGAGCTTGGCCGCGTCGAGCAGGTCGGTGACATGGCGGTAGAGCAGGCGCGCGTTGCGCAACATGATTTCCGTCTCGTGGCGTTCCTCCGGCGAAAAGTCGGCGCCGGCGGAACGGCGCTGGCGCTTCTCGAGCGGCGCCAGAATCAGCGTGAGCGGGGTGCGCAGCTCGTGGCTGACATTGGCGAAAAACTGGCTCTTCAGCGCGTCGAGTTCCAGGGTCTTCTGGTAGAGCTGGGTAATCTTGTCGTTGGCTGTCATGGTAGCCGCCAGTGATTCGTCGGTACGGCGCATGGCGTGCCGCAAGCGCTCGAAGAAGTAGGCGAAAAGGCTTCCCATGAAAACGAACACCACGACCGAGAATCCCGCCGCCAGATCCTTCAGCACGAAACTGAATGCCGGAGGGATGAAGACGTACCAGACCAGCAGGGCGCCGATGACGGTCGCGGCGAGACCGCCGACGAGGCCGCCGATCCATGCGCTGAAAAACGCCGCGGGGAAGAACAGGAACCAGACGTAGGGCTTGATGTAGTCGTCCCACAGCAGCCATTGCACGGCGCAGGCGGCAATCGGCAGCAGCAGCGAGACGAGCAGACGCGCCTTCATCGCGCCGCGGGCTCCTGTCCAGGCGCGGTCGAATCCAGCATGGCCAGCGCGAAGGGCGGCTCGCGGCCGAGCTGACGGCTCAACTCATTGACCTGCCGTTTGAGCGCGATCATGTCCAGCTCGCGTCCGACCGCGAGGCGATTGAAGCGCTCCAGTTCCTCGACGGTTGCGCGCAAGGCCGTTTCGGCCTGCTGCCGTTCGGTGATGTCGCGGGAGATGCCGAACAGCCCGATGACCTGCCCCTCGCCATCGTGCAATGGTCCCTTGGTGGTCAGGAAGGTGCGCATGCCGCCTGTCGTGGGCACTTCATCCACGGCATGGAGGGCGCGGTTGCCTTCCAGCACCTCGCGGTTGGCGACGATCAGCGACTCGGCAATGGCGGCAGGGAATATCGCCGTCTCGTCGCGGCCCAGCACTTCGGCCGCTTTCTTGCCAACGTTGCGCTCGGCCGCCGGATTGAACAGGATGAAACGTCCGTCGGCATCCAGGGCATAGATGGCGTCGGTCGAGCTTTCGACGATGGCATCGAGCAATTGCAGGGCGCGCGCCTTTTCGGCCTGCGCCGCGATTTCGCGCCGCGATGCCGCCAGCGCCTTGTCGAGCAGGCGCCGTATCAGGCCATACAGCAGCAGCGAGGTGACGCCGACAAACAGCCAGCCCTTGACCATGCTGGCGCGAACCAGCGCCGCCGGATCGCTGTAGAGCCAGCCCATGATTTTGTCGGAGAGCAGTATCCACAATGCGGCAAACGCCGCATAGACCAGAACCGGCTGCAGGGCATCGATGCCGCTGCGTGACCCTTTCGCCGCAAGCGGCGCGGCGCCTGGCTCCGGGCCTGATCTGCTCATGAGGGGACATCCTCCTCCGCGGCTTCTCCGCCGTCGCGGTAGCGCTCGGCGATGGCGACGAAGTCATCGAAGCCGGCAAGAAAAGCCTCGGTCACATCCGGATCGAAATGCTTGCCGCGCCCCGCGACGATGATGTCACGGGCCTCGGCATGGGACATCGCCGGCTTGTAGACGCGCACCGAAATCAGCGCGTCGAACACGTCGGCCAGCGCCATCAGGCGCGCCGAAATCGGAATGGCGTCGCCGGCCAGGCCGTCGGGATAGCCGCTGCCATCCCATTTCTCGTGGTGCCAGTGGGCGATTTCCTTGGCCACCGAAAGAAACGCCAGGGGCATTTCGATGTCGCGCTCGGCCTGCTCGATGGCGTCGCTGCCCCGTTTGGCATGGGTCTGCATGATGGCCCATTCATCGCCCGTGAGCTTGCCGGGCTTGAGCAGGACGTGGTCGGGAATGCCCACCTTGCCGATGTCGTGCAAGGGCGCGGAGCGCGCCACCAGATCGATATAGCGCTCGTTGACCGTGGCGGCGAAGCGCGGATGCTCGCGCAGCCCGACGGCCAGTTGCTGCACATAGCCCTGGGTGCGCAGGATGTGGCCGCCGGTTTCCGGGTCGCGCAGTTCCGCCAGGTGGGCCAGCGCCCGGATGCTGACGCGCTGGGTCAGGTCGTTTTCAGTCATGCGCCGGGCGACTTCGGCCTCCAGCGTGGCGTTCTGATCCTTGAGCCAGTCGCGCGCCTGCTTGGCTTCGAGCTGGGTGCGCACCCGGGCCAGCACCACGGCGGGCATGATCGGCTTGGTGATGTAATCGGCGGCGCCGAGCTTCAGGCCGAGCTCCTCGTCTTCCGCCTCGCCCAGCGCCGTCAGGAATACGACGGGAATGTCGCGCGTGGCGGGGTTCTCGCGCAGCCGTGCCAGCACGGCATAGCCATCCATGCCGGGCATCATCACGTCGAGCAGCACCAGGTCGGGCCGCGGCGCGCTCGCCGCCGCGCGCAGCGCGCTTTCCCCCGAACTGGTGGCGCGCACCAGGAATTCGGGCCGCAGCAGGCCGGTCAGCAGATGCAGGTTGGTTGGCTCGTCGTCGACGATGAGGATCGTTGCCGTAGTCATGGAGCGTACCTTTTCCACACTAATTGTAGGGGCAAGCATACATCTGATTGCAGCGTCATAGCCGGCTTCGCGCGCTGGCGTGGCGGAGTCTCGATGCTACCCGCAATCGACCCGGGCGATGGGCGCAATTCGCCAACCGCGGGCCTGCTGCGCAAAGTCGAACCCCTGCGGGGCCGGCTTCGGCTGGCCATTGCGGAAGGATCCGGAGCAGCCGGGGTAGCCGCGCCAGCCGGGGCAGTCGCTGCCCCGCATGCGGCGGTCCGCCTGAACGCCGCGCAGGATCCGATCGACGCTTGCGGCAGGGCGACGAGAGCGTACCGACGTTACGCGCGCATGGCGGGGTGCATAATGAATATCATGCGCAAGCGCAGACATCTTTAGAGAGGGGAGAAAAAATGCGAACCATGGACAAGGGATCGGCCCCCCGTGCCTCCTTCGAACAGGAAGAACTCCGCAGCATTACCCGCTCGGTAGGCGAAATCGAGTGGCTGCTGCTGATTCTGATACTGCTCTATCACGTCTTCGGCGGTACGCCGGTGGACGACAAGCCGGTGATCGTCCTGGCGATGGTCCTCTACGTGGCTTCCATCATGGGCTTCCGCTATTCCACTTTCTTCCTCGCCGAGTCGCGCTGGAAGCTCGCGGCGCAGACCTGGATCATGACCGGCTTCATCACGTTTTCGCTGTTGCACACCGGTCGCCTGGAAAGTCCGCTGCTGAACACCTACCTGCTGGTGATCATTACCAGCGCGCTGGCCCTGGGCAAGATCACCACGCTGCTGGAACTGGTGCTGATCGCCGCCTGCATCGCCTTTCTCGGCGACTATACCCAGCCTGCGGAACTCATCTCGCTCAAATATGTGGCGGGCATCCTGGCGGTATTCGCGCCCTTCGTGCTGGTGGCCTACATCACCACCATGTTCGCCTCGGATATCCGTTTTGGCCTGAGCAAGAAGGCGGCGCCCGAGGCGACCGAGGATCTGACGACGGCCGTCAACATGCGCGGTTTCACCATCATCGCCGACCGGCTGTTCGGCCAGGCGGTGCGTCATGGGCAGCCCTTCAGCTTGCTGGTGATCGAGTGCGGCAACCTCAAGGAGATCAACGACGACCTGGGTCCCAAGGCGGGCGATGCCTTGCTGCTGGCGCTGAGCAAGTGCATCAAGGAACAACTGCGCCA
>CAZYTN010000104.1:0-7875 GCA_964650115.1 uncultured Sulfuritalea sp. | reverse complement strand
ACCATCAGCGTGCCGGCCACCGGGAAGCTTACCGTCGGCGCGTGGAAGCCGTAGTCCATCAGGCGCTTGGCGATGTCGATCTCGGCGACGCCGGTGACGGCCTTGATCGCGCGTACGTCGAGGATGCACTCGTGGGCGACGCGGCCCTGGCTGCCGGTGTAGAGCACCGGATAGTGGTCCTTGAGTTTGGCCGCGACATAGTTGGCGTTGAGGATGGCGATCTCGGTGGCGCGCGTCAGGCCGGTGCCGCCCATCATGCTGATGTACATCCAGGAGATAGTCAGGATCGAGGCCGAGCCCCAGGGTGCCGCGGAGACTGCGTGCTGCCCGCCGTGGGGACCGGGAACGGCCTGCACCGCATGATTGGCCATGTAGGGCGCGAGGTGCGCCTTGAGCCCGATCGGCCCCATGCCCGGCCCGCCGCCGCCGTGCGGGATGGCGAAGGTCTTGTGCAGGTTGATGTGCGAGACGTCGGCGCCGATGTCGGCCGGACGGCAGAGGCCGACCTGGGCGTTGAGGTTGGCGCCGTCCATGTACACCTGGCCGCCGTGGGCATGGACGATGGCGCAGATGTCCTTCACCGCTTCCTCGAACACGCCGTGGGTCGACGGGTAGGTGATCATCAGGCAGGCGAGCTGCGCCGCATGCTGCGCGGCCTTGGCCTTGAGATCTTCGACATCGACGTTGCCGCTGTCGTCGCAGGCCACGGCGACGACTTCCAGGCCGCACATCTGCGCCGTCGCCGGGTTGGTGCCGTGGGCCGATTTGGGGATCAGGCAGATGTTGCGGCCGCCTTGACCGTTGGCCGCCTGGTAGCGGCGGATCGCGACGAGGCCGGCGTACTCGCCCTGCGCGCCGGAGTTCGGCTGCATGCAGACGGCATCGAAGCCGGTGATGGCCTGGAGCTGGTTTTCGAGGCCCGTGATCAGTTCCAGGTAGCCCTGCGCCTGGTCCAGCGGGGCGAAGGGATGCATCTGCGCGAACTCGGGCCAGGATACCGGAATCATCTCGGCGGCGGCGTTGAGTTTCATGGTGCAGGAGCCGAGCGGAATCATCGCGTGGTCCAGCGCCAGGTCGCGGTTTTGCAGGCGCTTGAGGTAGCGCAGCATGCCGTGCTCGGTGTGGTGCGTGTTGAACACCGGGTGCGTCAGGATCGCCTCGCGCCGCTGCAGCGTGGCGGGAATCGCGCAGGGGCGCGCGGCATCGAGCGCCTCGACGGGCGTGGTCTTGCCGAAGAGTTTCAGCAGCGCGCCGACATCCTCGCGCGTGGTGGTCTCGTCGAGGCTGATGCCTATCGTCGCGGCATCGACCTGACGCAGGTTGTAGCCGGCGTCGCGTGCCGCCTGGAGGAATTTCGCCGTTTCGCCGGCACTGACTTTCAGCTCAAAGGTATCGAAGAAGTCGCGCCCGCTCACGCCCAGCGCGCCGGCCAGCAAGGCGGTGAGGCGATGGATGCGGCCGGCGATGGCGCGCAGGCCGACGGGGCCGTGCCACACCGCATACATGCCGGCGATGTTGGCCAGCAGCACCTGCGAGGTGCAGATGTTGGAATTGGCCTTCTCGCGCCGGATGTGCTGCTCGCGGGTCTGCAGTGCCATGCGGTAGGCGGTCTTGCCGCGCGCATCCTTCGAGACGCCGATGATGCGTCCCGGCATCGAGCGCACATGTGCCTCGCGCGTGGCGAAGAAGGCGGCGTGCGGGCCGCCGAAGCCCATCGGCACGCCGAAGCGCTGCGACGAACCCAGCGCGATGTCGGCGCCCATCTCGCCGGGCGACTTCAGCAGCACCAGCGCCATCAGGTCGGAGGCCACGGCAACCACGCCGCCCTTGCCCTTGATGGTGGCAATCGTCGTGGTCAGGTCCGATATTTCGCCGCGCGCATTGGGATACTGCAGCAGGGCGCCGAACAGGTCGTGCTCGCTCGCTTGTTCCGGCCGGCCGAACGCCAGCTCGAAGCCGAAATAGACGGCGCGCGTCCTGATCACGTCGATGGTCTGCGGGAAGGCCGCCTCGTCGACGAAGAACACATTGCCCCTGGCTTTGGAGATGCGTCGCGCCATGGTCATGGCTTCGGCAGCGGCGGTGGCTTCGTCGAGCAGCGAGGCGTTGGCGATCTGCATGCCGGTGAGGTCGATCGCCATCTGCTGGTAGTTGAGCAGCGCCTCCAGCCGGCCCTGGGCGATCTCGGCCTGGTAGGGCGTGTAGGCGGTGTACCAGCCGGGGTTCTCGAACAGGTTGCGCAGGATCACCGGCGGCGTGTGGGTGCCGTAGTAGCCCTGGCCGATCAGCGATTTCTTGACCACGTTCTTCGCCGCTATGGCTGCAAGCTGAGCCAGCGCCGCGTGCTCGGGCATCGGCTCGGGCAGGGCCAGCGGGCGTTGCAGGCGGATCGTGGCCGGCACCGTTTCCGCAATCAGCGTGCGCAGCGAATCGGTGCCGATCGAGGCGAGCATGCCGGCAATGGCATGATCATCGGGGCCGATGTGGCGGCCGATGAATTCGTCGTGTTGTTCGAGCTGGGTCAGCGCTAGCGTCAGGTCCTCGGCGTGCATGGCGACGGATCAGAGCGCGGCGGCGAGGGTGGCACCATACGCGTCGGCGGTAAGCAGGCCGTCGAGTTCGGTGGCGCACTGGTCGGCGGCAGCCGGCTTGACGCGGAACAGCCAACTGGCATAGGCATCGGCATTCACCGATTCCGGCGCGTCGGCGGCGACCTGGTTGGCCTCCACCACTTCGCCCGAGACCGGCGAATAGATGTCGGAGGCGGCCTTGACCGATTCGACCACGGCGCATTCCTCGCCGGCCTTGACCACGCGGCCGACGGCCGGCAATTCGAGGAAGACGATGTCGCCCAGGGCTTCCTGGGCGTGGTCGGTGATGCCGATGGTGACCGTGCCGTCGGCTTCGAGCCTGGCCCATTCGTGGGAGGCGGCGTATTTCAGGTGGGTGGGGGTGTTCATTTCCAATCTCCAAGAAAAATCACGACTAAATCAGGTTCTTGCCGTTGCGTACAAAGGATGGTTTGACGACGCGCGCCCTGAGGCGCTTGTCGCGGATTTCGACCTCGACCTCGCTGCCGAGGGCCACACCGAGCGGCAGGCGGGCGAAGGCGACGGATTGGTTGAGGCTGGGGGAGAAGCTGCCGCTGGTGATCTCCCCCTCGCCCCGCGGCGTGATGACCTTCTGGTGGGCGCGCAGCACGCCGCGATCGAGCAGCAGCAGGCCGGCGAACTGAAGGTCCAGTCGCCGTGTCGCCAGCGCCGACTTTCCGACGAAGTCGCGGGATTCGTCTTTGAGGTCCACCGTCCAGCGCAACCCCGCCTCGTAGGGCGAGACGTTCTCGTCCATATCCTGGCCGTAGAGGTTCATGCCGGCTTCGAGACGCAGCGTATCGCGCGCGCCGAGGCCGCAGGGCTTGATTCCGGCCGCCAGCAGCCGGTCCCAGATCCGGGCGGCAGCGCCGGCCGGCACGGTGATCTCGAAGCCGTCCTCGCCGGTGTAGCCGGTGCGGGCGATCAGCCAGTCCTGGCTTTCGGCCGCCTGGAACACGCCCAGCGGCTCGCTGGCGACGCGGTGTTCGGGAAAGGCGGCCCAGAAACGCTCGCGCGCTTCGGGACCCTGCACGGCGATCATCGCCACGGCGTCAGTGCGGCTTTGGCGCCGCTCGTGCGCATCGGGGCCCTGCAGGGCAATCATCTTCACCGCATCGTCGTTGCCTCTGCGCCTCACCATGAGGGTGGCATTGAAACTGCCAGTTACCCCGCCAAGGCAGGCACGCATCCAGGCAATGTCCTTGTCCGTGGTACCGGCGTTCACCACGATGCGGTAGCGTTCGGGCGTGAAGAAATACACGATCAGGTCGTCGATGACGCCGCCGGTTTCATCCAGCATGCAGGAATACAGGGCCTTGCCCGGCACGGTCAGTTTCGCCACGTCGTTGGCCAGCAGGCGCCTCAGGTAGCCGCGGGCGTCGGGCCCCACAAGATCCAGCGCGCACATGTGGGAGACATCGAACATGCCGGCATCGCGCCGCACGGCGTGGTGTTCCTCGACCTGCGAGCCGTAGTGGATGGGCATTTCCCAGCCGGAGAAATCGACCATCTTCGCGCCGGCGGCGCGGTGGGATTCGTAAAGCGGGGTACGTAGCGGCATGGTGGTCCTCGGACTGATGGCGGCAAGATGCGCGACGGAACTCCGTCATATCCCCATCTGTCCTTGGCGCCTGAGAGATTTACTCCGTCGGCGGGCAGGCTTCATCGTGTTGCAATGAGCTGCCGCTCTCCAGATTTGTGCTGCATCGTCGGCCCTTTTGCCTGAGCGGTTCCTGGGGGTTGCGCCTTCGGCGGTGACGGTGGGAGTCACTCTCTCCCGACGACCAAGGCTGAATTATCCTATAAACGTCCCGATCGCGGTTCAGGAAATGCGCTGGCGGCCTTTACCGCAGCCACGGTTTGCTGTACTGTACGAAAAAACAGTCACAGGAGCACGCCCATGGCCAACGATCTGACGCCCCGCCAGCAGGAGATTCTCGACTTCATCCGCAACAGCATGGAGGTCTTCAGCGTGCCGCCGACGCGCGCCGAAATCGCCGGCGCCTTCGGCTTCGCCTCGCCCAATGCTGCCGAGGATCATCTGCGGGCCTTGGCGAAAAAAGGCGCGATCACGCTCGAGCCCGGTTCCGCGCGTGGCATCCGCCTGGTCGAGCAGCTCGGCCTGCCGCTGATCGGCACCGTGGCCGCCGGCAGCCCGCTCTTGGCGATCGAGAACCGCCTCGGCAACATCCGCATCGATCCCGCGCTGTTCACGCCGCAGGCCGACTTCCTGCTGCGTGTGCGCGGCCTGTCGATGATCGAGGCCGGCATCCTCGACGGCGACCTGCTCGCCGTGCATCGCACCACCGAGGCGTCGAACGGCCAGATCGTCATCGCCCGGCTCGGCGACGAAGTCACCGTCAAGCGTTTCAAGCGGCGCGGCAGCATGGTCGAGCTGATCGCCGCGAATCGCGATTTCGCGCCGATCCTGGTCAACACCCGCAAGGAGCCGCTGACCATCGAGGGCGTGGCGGTAGGTTTGATCCGCGACGGCAGGACGCTGTAGGAACCCGTAAAACCAATTCGAGCCACAGAGGACACAGAGGACACGGAGAAGAACCGGCACACAACGAGAAATTCGGAATGTGTTGCCGGGGAATTCCGCCGCGTCCATCGCTTTTCTCTGTGATCTCTGTGTCCTCTGTGGCTAACCGGTTTTTCAACATGAATCCTTCACTACCCCAATTGCTGGAGCGCGGCGACATCCGCCGCGGCGACGCATTCGCCGTGGCGCCGGCGCCGACTTTTGCCAGCGGTTTTTCCCGCCTCGATGCCGAACTGCCCGGCGGCGGCTGGCCGCGCGGGGCATTGACCGAACTGCTGGCGGAACACGAGGGCAGCGGCGAACTCGGCCTGCTCTTGCCGGCGCTGGCGGCGTTGACCGCCGCCGGTCAGGCCGTGGTGCTGATCGCTCCGCCGCATGCCGCGCATGCACCGGCCTGGGCCGCCGCCGGAATCCGGCTCGACGGCCTGCGCCTGGTGTTTCCGCGCCGGCCGCGCGATGCCCTCTGGGCCGGCGTCGAAGCCCTGCGCTGCGGCGGCGTGGCGGCCACGCTGCTGTGGCTCGATGCGCTGTTTCGCGGCGGCTTGCCGGCCAACAGCCTGCGCCGCCTGCAGGTGGCGGCGGGCGAGGGCGGCGGCGCAGCTTTCTGCTTGCGGCCGGCGCGGTTTGCGGCCCAGGCTTCTCCCGCACCGCTACGCCTGCAACTGCAAGCGGCAGGCCGGCAGTTGCGCGTGCACGTCCTGAAGCGGCGCGGGCCGCCGGCACGGCAGGCGATCCTGCTCGACATTGCACGTCCCGCGGCTTTTTCACAAGGGTTTCACCATGTTGTGGCTGGCGCTGTACTGCCCGATGACGACGCCGCCGGCAGCCGACGACGCAGCCGCGTCGCCGCCTGACGCTCCAGTTGTTCCCGAGACGGCATTTCCCACCTCCGCGCTAGCCTGCTGGGCGGGGCGCTACACGCCGCACGTCAATCTCGCGCCGGCCGCGCTGCGCCTCGAAATCAGCGGCAGCCTGCGCCTGTTCGGCGGCCTGCCGGCACTACTGGGTCAAGTGCGCGCGGATCTCGCCGCGATGGCCTTTCCCGCACAACTGGCGGTGGCCGCTACCCCCCTGGCCGCGCTGTGGTTGGCGCGGGCCGGCAGCGCTGCTGTCTGTTCCGACCTGGCGGCCACGCGCGCGGCGCTCGCCGCCGTGCCGCTGACGGCGCTGGAACTCTCGCCGTCCCTGGTGCGGCGCATCGAAGGTTTCGGCCTGCGCCGCCTCGGCGAGGTGCTGGCCCTGCCGCGCGCGAGTCTCGGCGCCCGCCTCGGCAAGGCATTTGTCATCGACCTGGCGCGCGCCCTGGGCGAGATCGCCGATCCGCAAGCCGGCTTCGTTTTTCCCGAGCGTTTCGAGCAGGGGCTGGAACTGCCGGCGCCGGTGGCCGCCGCACCGGTGCTGCTGTTCGCCGCGCACCGCCTGATCGCGGCGCTGTCCGGCTGGCTGGCGGTGCGGAATGGGGCGGTGCGCGAAATCGAGTGCCTGATCGACCACGGCCATGGCGTGATCACGGCGCTGCCGATCGCCTTCAGCGCGCCGGTACATGCGGCGGCGCGCATCGAGCGCGTGTTGAAGGAGCGCTTCGATGCGCTGAGCCTCTCGGCTCCCGCGCTGGCGCTGCGCTTGAATGCGCGTGATGTCACGCCGCGCGAGCATCGCAGCCATGCCCTGTTCGACGGCGGCGGCCAGCGCCACGAGGCGCTGGCCGATCTCATGGACCGCCTTGTCGCGCGCCTGGGGCCGCAGGCCGTGCAGGGACTCGCCTGCCATGCCGACCATCGCCCGGAACTGGCCAGCCGGCCCGTTTCCGACCAGCCGGCTTCCGCGCCGCCGTCGCCGCCGCGCCCGCTGTGGCTGGTCGATCCGCCCGAAGCCCTGCGTGAAATCCATGGCCGTCCGCAGCGCGACGGTGCGCTGGCGCTGGCGGCCGGCCCGGAGCGCATCGAATCCGGCTGGTGGGACGGCGGCGATGCGCGCCGCGACTACTTCATCGCGATCGACAGCGCCGGTCGCCGGCTATGGATCTTCCGCGATCCGCGCCCGCCCGGCGGCTGGTTCCTGCACGGGGTGTTTGCCTGAGCGCCGGCCTCAGCGTGAAAGAATCCACTGCGCCAGGTTGCTCAGTTCCTTGGGATCCTTGGTGTCGATGATCTTGTGATCTTCCTCGGTGCCATCCTCGAGCTTGACCTTGTTGCCGCAGGTCATGTTCTTGATCGCCTTCTCCTCGCCGTCGGGTTTGCCCTTGTACTTGGCGGCGATCTTCTTGTAGGAAGGGCCCTTCTTGGTTTTGTCGATGGCATGGCATTTGAAGCAGTCGTTCTTCTTCGCCAGCGAATGCGCGGCGGCATCGTCAACGGCCGCATTGGCCGTCAACGAGAGTGAGGTGACGATAGTTCCGAGCGCCAGGGCGGCGACAAGCAGACCGTTCATTTCGTTCTCCATGCTTTGAGTGGCAACCATTGCGGCGCCCCGGCCCATACCGGCATACACTCAAGCTAGACGCATGAAGCGCCGAACACGGTGCGCCAGCACACCAAGAAATGCCGGCCGGCAACCTCGCGACATTGCACCGTGAGTTGTCGACCAGGCCTGGCCTATCGAATCCTCAGCGCGAAAGAATCCACTGCGCCAGGTTCTTGAGTTCCTTCGGGTCCTTGGTTTCGATGATTTTGTGATCTTCCTCGGTGCCGTCTTCGAGCTTGACCTTGGGGCCGGTAGTCATCTGCTTGATGGCGTCCT
>CAZYTN010000103.1:6001-7922 GCA_964650115.1 uncultured Sulfuritalea sp. | reverse complement strand
TGGCGACGTGCCAGACATTGTTGAAGCCGTCGCCGGTCTTGTCGCCGGGCTTGGCGTCCTTGACCCAGTAGTACAGGGGCTTGCCCTTCATTGCCCACTGCCTGGCTCCGTCGTCGCGGGTGATCACCGTGTAGTCACCAGTCGCGGTGTCGCCGGCAGCGGCCATCAGCGGCGGCCAATTGGTGGCGCAGGGGCCGTTGCAGACGCTCTTGCCGCTGCCGGCGGCGTCCTTGTCGAAGGTGTAAAGCGTCATGCCGTTGGCGCCGACCAGCATGCCGTCGGCGGCCTTGACCATGGGGCCGCCGGCCGTGGCACAAGCCGCAACGAAGAGTGAAATGGACGCGGCAATCAGGGGGATTTGTTTGATTTTCATGGTGATCTCCGTTCGGGTTTGGGGATGTTGCTCCTCATGTACGAATGGCATACGGCGTTTATTCCGCTGGTCGGGAAAAAGTCGGCGCTGGCGGCACGGTGACGGCGCAAGTTCCTGTTCCGGATACCGGCTCAGCGGCCGCCGACGCCGCCCTTGCGCACCATCGAGCCGACGAATCCTTTGTCTGCAATACAGCCATCGACGTCATCCCGTCTGTCGTTGCGAAGCATGGCGCGTTCGCACATCGCCTTCTTGTAATGCTGCTTTGCCGCGCAATCGGTCGCGAACACCCGGTCGAGTTCGTCGCCGATGCACGCACTCGCCGCGATCTCGTCGTCGGTTTCAAGTTGCGACATGCAGTAGTCCGCGATCCAGTGAATTTTCATGCCCGGAATGTGGCATGCGGAAGCTTCCGCGAAAACTGCAGGAGACATCGATAGTGCGGCCAGAAGCAGCAGAAAAGCACGCGGTCGCATGTATCGGTGCGGATGCCGGACTTACGGCTTGCGCCAGGTGATGCGATAGATCGCGCCGGCGTGATCGTCGGCGACCAGCAGCGATCCGTCGGGCAGCACCAGCACATCCGCCGGCCGGCCCCAGGCCGACTCGCCCTGCAGCCAGCCGCTGGCGAAGGTTTCATAGCTCACGGCGCGGCCATCCTTGACCCGCACCAGGGCGATGCGATAGCCGATCTTTTTCGAGCGGTTCCACGAGCCGTGTTCGGCGATGAAAATCTGGTTGCGATACTCGGCCGGGAACATCGTGCCGGTATAGAAGCGCATGCCCAGGCTGGCGACATGGGGGCCCAGTTTCTGCGCCGGCGGCTCGAACTCGTTGCACTTGCGCCGCGCGCCGAACTCGGGATCGGGCAGGTCGCCGCCGTGGCACCAGGGGTAGCCGAAATGCATTCCGGCGCGCGGCACGCGGTTGAGTTCGTCGGGGGGGCTGTCGTCGCCCAGCATGTCGCGGCCGTTGTCGGTGAACCACAGCGCGCCATCGACCGGGCTCCAGTCGAAGCCGACGCTGTTGCGCATGCCGCGGGCGAAGACCTCGCGCCCGGAGCCGTCGCCATTCATGCGCAGCATGGCTGCATAGGGGTCGCCGGGCTCGCAGATGTTGCAGGGCGCGCCGACCGGCACGTAGAGCTTGCCGTCGGGGCCGAAGGCGATGAACTTCCAGCCGTGGTGGGTATCCTTCGGCAGCGTGTCGGTGACGATGACCGGGGCAGGTGCCCTGTCGATCTGCCGGTCGATGTCATCGTAGCGCAGGATGCGATTCACCGCGCCGACATACAGCGCGCCGTTGTTCCAGGCCAGGCCGCTCGGCAGGTTCAGGCCGTCGGCGATGCGCGTCACGGCGCCGGCGCGATAGCCAGCATCGAAGCGCACCGCATGCACGCGGCCGGCGCCGCGCGAAGCGACATACAGCACGCCGCCTTTTTCATCCCTGCCGCCCAGCGCCATCTGGCGCGCGTTGTCCACCCGCGCCCAGAGTTCGATGGCAAAGCCCGGCGGCAGCTTGATGGTTTCCAGCGGCAGGGCGCCGGCC
>CAZYTN010000103.1:0-5901 GCA_964650115.1 uncultured Sulfuritalea sp. | reverse complement strand
TTCGATGGCAAAGCCCGGCGGCAGCTTGATGGTTTCCAGCGGCAGGGCGCCGGCCGAGGTAGACCCGGCGGACCAGGCGAGCAGGGCGATGGCGAGCAGATGTCTCATGGCGGCGGGACCTCGAAAGTCGGCGCTGGCGATACGGCGATTCAGGCTGTCATGGAAATCGAGCCGACCCTAAATCGCCGGTGTCCGCGGCGATTTACCCAGTCCCGTGGATGGCAAGCCACGGGTTCATTTCGCCGCAAAGCAATAGAACAGTCCGTCACCGCCCGTGGGGCGAATTTTCTCCAGACTGCAGCCAAGCGTCGGGTGGGCCGAATTCCAGGAGACGGCCCATGGCGTGTCGAGGGGACCGGCGCGATCGAAATGGCCAGTCATCGCGGCGCCCTCGGCCCCGCTCCTGGTCCAGTTGCCGCAGGTCATGTCGGGAAATTGGGCACCCGGAAAGGCCGTTCCGTCGGGCCGCGAGCCAGTCAGGATGTCGTGCTTGTTGGGCTTCTCCGTGCGGCTGTTGACGGGCATACCCTTTTCGTCCAATGCCGTCCGCCTGTTCAGGTTGCTGCTGGCCGAGTGCAAGTCTTCGACACTCCACGCGATCACTTCGCCCCTGGCGTTCTGCCAGGGGCCCGTACCTATCCTGTCGCGTGCATTGACAAAGTTCGTGTCGGCCAGCTTCGGTGCCTGGGTGCTCAGATAGGCACGCCAGGTGCGATCGCCGGCACCGGCTGCCCGCGCCAGCGACCCGCAGTAGCTGTCGGCCCCTTCCAGGCCGCCGAGGTCGCCGCCCTTGCCGGGGCCGACGCTGGTCACGAAAAAAGTCATTTCCCTGGGGCCAGGCTGAATGCCCGCGCAACCCGCCATGCCGATCGCGCCGGCCGCAGCCAGCCACGTCATTTTCACGATGCCTTGCATCACGCTCTCCTCTCGGGTCATTTGGTTTGCCAACCAGATACGAAGCGCAGCACGCAAGGGGTTCGGCGATGGCGATCTGCGCAGAATTGATCTTGCCGCAGTTGCCAGGGATCGGCAATGAATAGTTCGAAGATCGGTCAGTGATAAGGGGTGAGGCTCGGTTTGAGTCATTGCGGCACGGGTCATGCCGGGTCAGGTTCTCAATCGGCGTCCGCTTTGCCTGGCGCGCCGGCAACCCAGGCTTCGAGCAGGGTATAGGTCACGGCCAGCACCACCGGGCCGACAAAAATCCCGATCAGCCCGAAGCCCAGCAGGCCGCCGATGACGCCGGCAAATATCAGCAGCAGCGGCAAATCTGCGCCTTTCCTGATAAGTACGGGGCGCAGAAAATTGTCCAGGGTGGTGACGATCAGGCTCCAGATCAGAAGAAAAATTCCCCACCCGGTATCGCCCATCCAGAACGTCCAGGCGACGGCGGGAAAGAGGATGAGCCCCGGTCCTATCTGGGCGATGCACAGCATGAGCATCAGCGCCGAGAGCAGCGCGGCAAAAGGCACCCCGGCAATGGCCAGGCCGATACCGCCGAGCACCGTCTGCACGAGTGCCGTAACACACACACCGAGGGCCACGCCGCGGATCGCCTGCCCGGCCAGGATGATCGAATTCTCGCCATGATCGCCCGCCAGCCGGCGGCCAAAACGCTTGACGCCGGCCGCCGCCGCTTCACCGCTGGAGTAGAGGATGGCCGACAGGATCACGATCAGCAGGAACTGTATGAGCATGACGCCCATGCTGCCAATCTTCGAAAGAAGCCACCTGCCAGATTGGGCCGCGTAGGGCTCGGCCTTCCCCACCAGTGCCTGTGAGCCGGCATCAGCCAGTTGCGCCCAAAAGGTGTGCAGTTTGTTGCCTATGAGCGGCAAGGTAGCCAGCCACTCGGGCGGTTGTGGCAGATCCGACGCGGCTAGCTTCCTGCCCAGATTGGCGATCGCCTCGGCGTTACCGACAATGGTGTCGATCGCCAGCAAGAGGGGAACGAACAGCAGGAGCAGCATGGCCAGCGTCATGCCCGCTACGGCCAGCGTGCGCCGGCCGCCGCAGCGCTGCTCCAGCGCCTTGAGCATCGGCCAGGTGGCCACCACGATCATGGTGGCCCACACCGTAGCCGCCAGGAACGGAAGCAGGACCCAGAGCGAGCCAACGATCATCAGCAGAAGGCAGAGGATGGCCAGTGTGGTGCGGGTCAGATCACGTTGGATTGCGGCCATTCGGGGCCTCGCTTGGAAAAATCGAAACTGGATTTTAACGGAAGGCAAGGCACCCAGTTCGTTCCGGACGGCTTGCGGCCGGCTACAGCAGCGCGCGCCGCTGCGGCCGGCAAACCCTTGCCGGACGGAGCTGAAACAAGGCATGGTTTTCAGCATTCGCCCGCATCGAAATGATACGGGGATAATTTCGCTCCGCAGTTCGCGGAGGATATTGCGCAGGAGCGATAAAGGGTCAGGTTCTGCTTTTTTCTATTGCGCCACGGGCCGTTCCCGAGATGCCTGGCTACCTGAAGCGCTGGTAGCTGCCGATACGGTGATGCATCGGCTGCTTCTCGGACCACGCGGCGAGGCGTTCCATCCAGCTGGCGCGAGGCGAGACTGTCACAGGGATTCGCGCCGCCGCTTCCGCACGCCGTGCGGTGCGGGGGACGGGGTGCGCAATAGTGAGGCTGAGTCCGTGAGCTGTGGTGTGGCTGTTCATGGCGACTCCTTCAATGGTTCGGGTGGAACCCGTAAATTCGGGTTACTACGCGGTGAATGCACTATATGACTTGGCAGTTACGCACACAACGTGTGACAATGCAGTAATAGTATGCAAAAAAGCAAATTGCCATGTCCGTACTCGACTGGGACGACCTGAGGTATGCCCTCGCGATCGGCACCGCCGGCTCGCTTGCCGGCGCCGCGCGCACGCTCGGCGTCAACCACACCACGGTTCTGCGCCGGCTCGATGCATTGGAAGCCCAGTTGGGTTCGCGCCTGTTCGACCGCAAGCGCAGCGGATACCAGCCTACCGAGGCCGGTCTTGCGCTGGTGGAGCAGGCGCGCCACATGGCGACGCGCGCCGACGAGGTGGAGCGCCAGGTGCTCGGGCGCGACCGGGAACTGACCGGCGTGCTGCGGGTGACCACGGCCTTTGTGCTGATGGACCACCTGTTGCCGCAGCCCCTGGCCGACTTCGCGCGCGCCTATCCGGGCATCGAGGTCGAAGTGATCGAGAACGCATTCCTGGTCGACTTGTCCAGCCGGCATGCCGACCCGGAGCAGAACTGGACGCGCCGCGAGGCCGACGTGGCGTTGCGCCTGTCGGAAAACGTCGCCGAGCATCTGGTCGGACGCCAGCTCGGAATGACCCAGTGCCGGGTCTATGCGTTGCGCGACGCGCCGGGCCTGCCACAGGGGGTTACGCCGATCGAGGTGCTGATCCGCGAGGCGCCCTGGGTCGCGTTCGAGCACGATGCATCGGCACGTGTTTATGACCGCTGGTTCCGTGAGCACCTGGTGCAGTCGAACGTGCGCGTCCGGGTGGACATCTTCAATGCCAAGGCCGCGATGCTGCGCACCGGCATCGGCGTCGGGGTGTTGCCCACCTTCATGGAAGACAAGCACCCCGAACTGGTGGCGGTGTCGGAGCCGATCTCGGAACTGGCGCAGCCCGTGTGGATGCTGACCCACCCCGACCTGCGCCAGACGGCTCGCGTGCGCGCCTTCATGCAGTTTGTCGGCGACGCGCTGGCGAAGCGGCTGGCGCGGATGCAGTAGGGTCAGGGTTACCTGGCGCGAGCCCGTGCCTGACATGGCGGGGGCAAAAAGTCGGCGCCGGCGCTACGGCGATTCGGGTCGCAATGTGAATCGATACGACCCTGAATCGCTATTCAAGGTGTCCTCAGCGCCCGCACACGGGCTGAATGCCGTCCGGCCCCACCAGCCGCGGGTGCCGCCCCGTTGAGCGCACGATGCCGGTGGTCGCGTCGAACATCACGTCGAAGAATTCCTGAACACTCCAATCGTTGCAGAACAGCCAGGACCAGGCGAGTTCGTTGCGTCGCGCGTAATACTCTGTCCATTCCGGTCCCGGCGGACCCAGCACGCGCAGCACCTCGTCCTTGCTCATTCCTGTCCGGATGCGTGAAAAATGGTCGATGTCCAGCACCTTTTCAATGTGCTGCAGTTTTCCATCCGGCCCGACATGGGCCATGAAAGTCTGCGTGCCCGCCGGACCGCGCGGGTAAGCCAGTTGTTCGCTTCCATCCGCATTCTTCCAGGCCAGCGCCGGCTCGCCCATCGAGGCAAGCACCTCGGGCAGCGTCGACACACCCGGCTTGAGGTTGCTGCCGCCGTAACCGGCGCACCCGGAAACAAGCAGGGCGCTGAAAACAAGCAGCCCGCGCATCCATGCTGAAAAGTTGCCGCCCATTTCGCCACCCTGCCTGATCAAAGTCGGGTTCATTTTCACACACTCGCGGCAGGCATGATGGACTGGAAATCCAGGGACGGGTGATCAGGCCCGGTTTCCGTTTTTGCGGCACCGGTCGTGCCCGAAAAGTTATGCGAAGCAGTATCCCCTGGGACGGATCTGGCGGAGCGGTGATTCAGACTGCTTTGGAAATCAAGCTGACCCTAAATCGGACGCGGCCATGCTTTCGTTATGCCGATGGCTTTGGGTCGGTATACCCGGCAATGAGCGCCATCGCCGCTGGCGACAGCTTGACGAACCGGCATCCAATGCTGCCGATCCGGTTGACACCCCTGAGTCTGGCACTTGTCGTGTGTTCGATCTTCAGGTCGATGCTCACCGGTTCCCGACCCGCGCATTCGAGTCGGCATCCTGCGAGGACCATGCCTGGTACCAATTCGTCGGCGGCGAAGTCGACTTTCAAGGAGAGCCCTCCTTGACTCACGTCCGTTACTGTAAATTCAAAGGCTATGGTGTTGCCGATATAGTCCACGCACCGCAGCGGCGGCTTCGGATCCGGGATGCGCGGATATAGCCGTCGGCGGCCGATTTCAACCGTATCGGGAAAATCGAGTCGAATCGCATCGGTTTCCTCGTCGAGGACGGGCGTCGGGTTGCCCGCCTTGAATGCTATCCGCCATTCTCCCCACTCGATCTGGAGTTCTGCGTGCGGCAGGGCCAACAGGGCCACGTTGGCCGCCTCGTCGGCACTGGGTTCGAGGTGCAACAAGCAATGTTGCCGGTCCACCCTGCGCAACCGCGAACGAAACCGCGGAGCGCAAGTACCCGGTTTCGACTCAAGGCTCTCGTCCTGCGCCGCCAGCGCCTCCAGAACGTCTATCTCTTCGTTGGTCGCCATGCGCTGTCTCATCAAAGAAAATAAAACGGGTGATCACGGATGAACGGCAGATGCCCGGAGTTCTTTGCACAATCGTCCCGGTGCAATAGCTGCGTGCAGTAGATGATAGCGTTGAATCAAGTAGCTGTCCCGGGGAAGCATTTAGTGCTGATTTGGTGCTGATTTGGGGTCAGCTTGATTTGCTTCGCTGGCACATGGAGGCGCCGTGTCGCCAGCGCCGACTCTTCACACCTGGCTGAACTGCTCCTTCAGTCTCTCCACCGCCTCGCGCTCGCCGCGCACGCGCAGGAACGCCCCCTTCTCGTCGGCGCGTTCCTGCAGCACTTCGCAGCTGGCGAAGATCCGGCCGCGCTGCTGCTGCGCCGACCAGGGCAGGAAAATCTCGGCCTCGACCTGGTCCTGCCGAAAAAATCCGACGATCGCCTCGCGCAGCAAGGTCACGTCGTCGGCGCGGCGCGCGCTCATGACGATGCAATCGGGGTAAGCGCGGCGCAGCGCCTGCTCCCGTTCGGCTTGCGCCGCTGCGTCGCCGCGGTTATCCACATTGTCGATCTTGTTGAAGACGCGCAGGCGCGGCACGTCCTGCGCGCCGATCTCGGCCAGCACCTTGTCGGTGACGGCCA